>CAZFCZ010000074.1:0-1681 GCA_964517485.1 uncultured Nitratifractor sp.
AGAGAGGGTGCTGGCAAAGATTATTGGCGTTTGGCTTTAGTTTATGAGCCACAAATTACCAAAGAGGCACTCAAAAGAGTTGCTAAATTTTTAGATGATTGGAGCAAATAGATATGAATGAAAATATAGATATAGAGGCACTAAAGAGTGATAGTGAGTTTTTAGAGAATTTAAAAAATTTAGAGCAAGAGGTTAAAGATACAGACTCTTTAGCAAAAATTTATCAACTTTTAGATGTTTATTTAGCATTGCAAGAGAATGAAGCAAGAGTTAACGAGTTATTCCAAAGAGTTGTAGATAAGTCATTTGAGACTATATCTAAAAAAATTGAGAGTAGTGGTACTTTAGATATGGGCAATCCAGAAGATTGGGCAGCAGCTCGAGGAATTTATGAACATGCAATATCATTATATAGCGAAAATCAAACTAAGAGCGCACAAGAGCTATTTTTAGCTCTGCACTATACAATTAGTGATTTTGAGATTAAAGATGCAATGATGGTTCATGCAGCTGCAATTGGTAGCGACTATGGATTTGATGATTTTATGAATAAATTAACAAAAATAGATGATATCGACTTTGGCGATCCTAAAGCTGTGTTTGTTACTAATTTTGTTCAACCTGTTGATATACTTTTAGAGATGTTTAAAGAGGAAGTTGCAAAGTTAAATAAGCGTTTGGATAAGTTAAAAAAAGCTCAAGAGGAGAGCTAATAATGCATATTCATTTTATTGGAATTGGTGGAATTGGGCTATCGGCACTTGCAAAGTTTTTAGCAGGGCAGGGGCATAAAATTAGTGGAAGCGACATATCTACTAGCGAAATTACAGACTCTTTAGCAAGAGAGTTTAATGCACAAATTACAGTACCACATCACGAAGATGCTGTGCTAGGGGCTGATATTGTAATATACTCAGCTGTAATTAGAGCAAATAATGTAGAGTATAAAAAGGCTAAAGAGCTAGGTATAGAGCTATTACCTAGAAAAGAGGCACTAAAATTTATACTAAAAGATTACGAAGTTTATGGTGTTGCTGGAGCGCATGGTAAAAGCACAACTTCTGCAATTTTATCTTCTATTGTGCCAAAATCTAACGCGCTAATTGGTGCAATTGCTAAAGAGTTTGGTAGTAATGTAAGAACTTACGACTCTAAGAGAGTAGTTTTCGAAGCTGATGAGAGCGATGCTAGTTTTTTAAACTCTAACCCATATTTAGCAATTGTTACAAATGTAGAACCGGAGCATATGGAGTATTACGAATACGACGAAGAGCGCTTTTATGGAGCTTACAGAAGCTTTTTAGAGCTTGCAAAAATTAGAGTGTTAAATGGCGAAGATGACTTTTTGGCAAAGCAAGACGATTTAGATAATATCTATCTTTATCCAAGCAAAGATTTAAGCGAGGTAGAGTATGTTATTGTAGATAACTTGCCATATACAAAATTTAAGCTAAAAGATATGGGCGAGTTTAGAGTATTTGGCTTTGGCTACCACATTGCAGTAGATGCTGCTTTAGCAATAATTGCTAGTGTAGAGTTGGGCGAGAGCTTAGAGGATATTAGAGCAAACCTTTTAAACTACCAAGGTATAAAAAAGCGCTTTGATATTATACAAAATAATGGACTTGTTGTAATAGATGATTACGCTCACCACCCAACCGAGATAAAAGCAACACTAAGC
>CAZFCZ010000075.1:0-10316 GCA_964517485.1 uncultured Nitratifractor sp.
ATGCGAAGCTAAGTTCATATCTTTAGCATTCATTATATATGTACCAATGCCCTCTTCTTCGTCTAGTCTAAATGTTGTGCCACTCTCGCTATTGTGAGCATATATTTCGTAAGGAAAACGGCAGTCATTTGCGCAGCTTCCTCTATTTGGCACACGACCTGTTTGCAGTGCAGAAACTAGGCATCTGCCACTATAAGCAAAACACATAGAACCGTGTACAAAAACCTCTAGCTCTAAGTTGGGTATATGCTTTTTAATTGCCTCGCAATCGCTAAGGCTAATCTCTCTTGCTACAATTATGCGTTTTACACCCAAATCGTAATAAACCTCTGCATCTATTGCATTCATAACATTTGCCTGAGTCGAGAGGTGTATAGGAATATTTGGTGCAATTTTAGAAGCAATCTTTACAACACCCGGGCTAGATACTATTAGTGCATCAGGATTAAGCTCTGCAATTTTTGCAATATGGTTTTCGTATAGCTTAATTTGCGAGTTAAAAGGAAACGAATTTACAGTAGCATAAACCTTTTTGCCTCTTTCGTGAGCATACTTAATACCCTCTTCGTAAGATTGCATATCGAAATCTTTTCCAGCTCTAATTCTTAGCGAAAATGTGCTAGTACTGCCATAAACGGCATCTGCACCATAATTTATAGCAATTTTTAGTTTTTCTAAATTTCCAGCAGGTGCTAAAAGTTCTACTTTATCCATTAATATCCATATTTTTTTGTATAATTCTACAATAGTTACTATTAAAGGCTTATTATGAGAGTAGATTTACACAACCATACACCTCTTTGCAACCACGCAACTGGAACGCCAAGAGAGTATGTTTTAGAGGCAATTAATAAGGGTATAGATATTTTTGGATTTAGCGACCACGCACCAATGAATTTTGATACAAAATATAGAATGGGCTTTGCAAATATGCGAACATACGAGCAAGATATTTTAAATTTAAAAAAAGAGTTTAAAGGGCAAATAGATATTCGCTTAGCCTACGAAGTAGACTACCTTAAAGGGCATATAGATAGCCGTGTCTTAGATGCAAAGGTAGATTACCTAATAGGCTCGGTGCACTTTATTAATAAGTGGGGATTTGATAACCCAGAGTTTATTGGTGAGTATAAAAATAAAAATATAGATAATATTTGGCAAGAGTATTTTGAAGCTATTAAAGAGATGGCAAATAGCGGAAAGTTTCAGATAGTTGGACATTTAGATTTAATTAAAGTTTTTAACTTTTTACCCAAAAAACATACAAGACTTATAGCCCAAGATGCAATAAAAGCGATAAAAAAAGCAAATATGGCAGTAGAAATTAATGTAGCAGGCTACAGAAAACCGGTAAAAGAGCCCTATCCAAGCAAAGAACTTTTACAGATGTGCTACGAACTAGATATACCAATAACATTTGGCTCAGACGCACACAAAATAGAGCAAATTGGCTACAAATATCAAGAGGCAACAGCTTATGTAAAAGAGATAGGATACAACTCTTGTGTATCATTTATCAACAAAGATATGCTAATGCACAATTTTTAATCAGTTTTAACTTTGATTAATATATATAAATGGGTATAATATTCTATTCAAATTTTTAAGAGGAGTAACAATGGGTAAATTTGTTAACAACACAGATGAGTTCTTTAAATTTTGCGAAGAGAACGAAGTAGATTTTGTAGATTTTAGATTTACAGATATTAAAGGTGCGTGGCATCATATTAGTTATAAAATGAATGCAGTAGATGCAGGTATGCTAGAGGCAGGGCTTCCGTTTGATGGTTCTTCTATAGATGCTTGGCAGCCAATTAACGAATCTGACATGATTCTTAAGCCAGATGTAGAGACTGCATTTTTAGATCCATTTACTGCAGATCCAACAATTATTGTTTTTTGTGATGTTTACGATATTTATAAGGGTCAACCTTACGAAAAGTGTCCAAGAAGTATTGCTAAAAAAGCTCTTAAGCACTTAGAAGAAGCTGGTATTGGTGATGTTGCTTACTTTGGTCCAGAAAACGAATTCTTTATTTTCGACGATGTTCAAATTTGGGCTGGTATTAACCAATCTGGATACAGAGTAGACTCTGAAGAGGGCGAGTGGAATATGAGCACTCAGTTCGAAGATGCACCAAACACAGGTCACAGACCATGTACTAAGGGCGGATACTTCCCAGTAATGCCAATAGATTCAATGGTAGATTTAAGAGCAGAGATGATGCACATCTTAGAAGAAGTAGGACTAGAAGTAATGCTAGGTCACCACGAAGTTGCTCAAGCACAAGGTGAAATTGGTATTAAATACGGAACACTAATCGAAGCAGCAGATAATGTACAAAAATATAAGTATGTTGTAAAAATGGTAGCTCACTTAAATGGTAAAACTGCTACATTTATGCCAAAACCGCTTTATGGCGACAATGGTAACGGTATGCATGTTCACCAATCAATCTGGAAAGATGGTAAAAACCTATTCTACAAAGAGGGCGAGTATGCAAACTTAAGCACAACTGCACTTAACTACCTTGGTGGTATTTTTAGACACGCTAAAGCAGTTGCTGCATTTACAAACCCATCTACAAACTCTTATAAAAGACTAATTCCAGGTTTCGAGGCTCCTAGTATTTTAACTTACTCTAGCCAAAACAGATCTGCTGCATGTAGAATTCCTTACGGTGCAGGCGAAGGTGCTACAAGAATCGAAACAAGATTCCCAGATTCAACTGCTAACCCATACATATCGTTTGCAGTATTATTACTTGCAGGTTTAGATGGTATTAAAAACAAAGATGTTCCAGTAGGCCCAATGAACGAAGACCTATTCGAATTATCTCTTGACGAAATCAGAGAGAAAAACATTCCTCAGATGCCTCATACATTAAGAGAAGCACTAGAAGCATTAATTCAAGATAACGACTTCTTAAAGCCAGTAATGACAGACGACTTTATAGATACATATCAGCACTATCAATTCGAAAGACAAGTTTGGCCAGACGAAGCAAGACCAACAGCATTCGAGTTCGCATCAACTTACTCATGCTAATCAAAGGAGCCTTTGCTCCTTTTTTTAAAGCTTAAAGCAGTATCTATAACCCTAAATTCTAAATCCTTATAACTAATAACAATTAAGAAATAAATACTTTATTTAGCATTTATACTATCGAAGATTTTATAACTTTTATAGAGTCACATTAAATATCTACTTTTAAAACTAAATCAATAGAAATAAAAATTTTTGTAATCAAAAAAAATATGGCACTTTTTTGCATATATAGAAATAATAAGCTATCCAGCTGCTGCCAATTAATAGAGTTAAAATTTGTGTAGCAATTTTTCTTTTTTTTAATAATTTAACTGTAGAAAATACCATAGTAACTACCACTAATGCAAACAGTAGTTTGCTAGTTGTGCTAGCTTTTAAATAGCTCTCTGCCATGTATGCACCATGAAAATCTTTTATATCGTAAACAGACATATGCCCTTTAAAATATATTAGCACTACAAATATAATCCAAAGTATAACCATACTCCAAAAATTTATATCTGTAAATCTTTTCATGCAAATTCCTTCTAACTAGTACAATACCTCTACATCTTCGGAGTCGGTTGTGTCTATTGGTATAATAATTGTAGAGTCGCTATCTATCTCTTGGCTACTTGTAATATCTTGTATATTTGTAGAGTTGCTTTGTTGCTCCTTAGGCGTTGTGTTTGGTATGTTAGATGACTCTTCGTAAATATCGGCATTAGGGTCGCTTTGTGGTAGTGGTGATGTGTTAGTGTAGTACTCGCTATAGCCGTTAACATTACCAACAAATACACCTTTTGGCATTGTAAATTCGCGTTTCATATTTGGATTTAGCTCTAGAAGTTTTTTATAAAAATATGCAAATGCTGGTGCTGCTACCTTGCCACCAGTTGCACCTTTTTTAATAGACTTGTATCTATCTCTTCCATACCACACAATTGTAGTTATAGTTGGCGAGTAGCCACAAAACCAAGCATCTATATAGTTGTTTGTTGTACCAGTTTTCCCTGCTAGCTCTAAGCCCTCTACTTTTGCATTTTTACCTGTACCTTTGTTAATAACATCTTTAAGTATTGTTGTCATTAAATAAGCTTGCTCTGGCTTTGTAAAATCTAGTATCTCTTTTGGCTGTGTTTCGTACAGTACAGAGTTGTATTTAGATACTATCTTACTAACAAGTCTAGGTTCTATCATATGCCCACCGTTAGAGAAAATAGTATACATTTGTGCCATCTTAAGTGGGCTAATAGCTAAGTTACCTAACGAAATAGATAGATCATTAGGTATATTCTCTACATCTAATCTAGCTAATCTTTTTCTAATTTTTTGCAAACCTAAATCGTAAACTAAATTAACTGTTGCTAAGTTTCTAGAGTGAACTAGTGCCTCTCTAAGTGGTATAAAACCTTTAAAGTTACGCTCGTAGTTTTGTGGTGTCCATGTTTTTACTTTACCGTTATGTGTATATTTAAATGTGCGAGAAAGGTCTGTTAGTTTCGTAGCTGGGTTGTAGCCAAAATCTAGTGCTGTTTGGTAAACAAATGGCTTAAACGCCGAACCAGGTTGTCTTTTAGTCATTGTTGCTCTATTAAAGCTACTCTTTTTATAGCTTACACCACCAATTAAAGATATTATGTCGCCTGTGCTGTTTTCTACCGCTACTAAAGCACCATTTAAGTCTGTTTTGTTTGCATCTTCACCCATAAAACCTAATGCGTTATTTAAACCAAATTTAATAGCATCTTGCGCAATTTTTTGCTTATCTAAATCGATAGTTGTGTATATTTTATAACCACCCGTTTTTAAATCTACTAACTTTTTACTAAAGCGTCTTACAACTTCGTTTGTAATGTATGGAGCAATATTTTGCGTTAAAGATGTTTTGTAAACTTTTGGCTCCTCTTTTAGAGCACTTTGGTACTCGTCTTCGTTTATCCAACCAAGTTTTCTTAGCCTCTTTAATATTAAATTTGCTCTCTTAATTGCCCTTTTGTAGTGCCTAAGCGGATTGTAATAGCTAGGTGCATTTGGTATTCCAACAAGCAAGGCAGACTCTTTTAATGTTAGCGTGCTTAGTGGTTTTCTAAAGTAGCCTTCGGCTGCTGTTTTTACACCTAAATAGTTATTTCCATATGGTATTTCGTTTAAGTAGCGCTCTAAGATCTCCTCTTTAGATAGCTTCTCTTCTATTTTAACAGCTAAAATTGCCTCTTTTAACTTACGGCTTAACTTCTTTTTGCTAGATAGATACATATTTTTAATTAACTGCTGTGTTATAGTACTACCACCCTCTACAAAGGCTCTAGCTTTAATATCTTTTACAATAGCTCTAGCAATTGCATCTGGGTTTACACCTTTGTGCTCAAAAAATCTTGTATCTTCCATAGCTACAACACCCTCTACTAAGTAGAAAGGAATTTCGCTATAAGTTGCATATAGGCGGTGGCGTTTTTTAAATATATAGGCTATTCTTTTGCCGTTTCTATCTAAAATCTCTGTTGATGAATCTGGAGTATATTTTGTAACCCTTTGTACATCGCTATCAACAGAGTTATATGCGTATAAAACTACGCCAGTAAGCAGTGCTAGAGCCAAAATTGCCAATACTACTAATACTTTAATTATCTTAGCTATCATACTCTAAACTCTCTATTTGCAAAATTTGACTCAATTAAAAGCTTGCTATATGGCTCTTTAGGGTTAGCAATTATATCTTTACTTTTACCACTTTCTACCACTTTGCCCTTTTTTAATATTACTATATCTTCGCATAAAGATGCTGCTAATTCTATTTCGTGCGTTACAAAAAGCATACTAAATTTTAGCTCTTTTTGTAGCAACTTTAGGCTATTTATCATCTCTAATCTTATGTCGCTATCTAGCGCTGTTGTTGGCTCGTCTAGTAGCAAAAGTTTTGGACTATTAACTAAAGATATAGCAAAAATAACTCTTTGTAGTTGCCCTCCACTTAAATTTGGTGGATACTCGTTGTATAGTCGCTCTTCTAAATTTAGCATATTAAAAAGCTCTAGCACTCTACTCTTTGGTGCAAAAAACTGCTTAGATATTTTAGTAAGCGGAGATAGCGCTGTAAATGGGTTTTGTGGCACAAACGATACGCTATCTCCCCTTTTTAGTACAAATGGTGCACTAATATCTATAGAGTGTTTAAGATTGCTAGGTAGCATATTTAAAATAGCTTTTAAAGTTAGAGACTTACCACTACCACTTTCGCCTACAAGTGCGCAAGAGCTATCTATATTAAAGCTTAAATTTACTAGCTCTTTATTGCTTTGTGTTTTAATATGTAGGTTATTCATCTTAATCATTGCTACTTCTTGTACTATCATTTTTATCTAAAGGCTTGTTAGCTAAATGCTTTAAAACAGTTTTTAAATCTCTCTTTTTAGTGCCAAGTCTAAGTATTAACCTTACTATTGGCTCATCTACAGTTGGCTGCCTAATTGCACCTACTAAGTAGCCTAAAGAGAGTAGCTCTTTTTGCTTTTGCTTTGTAATTTTATTGCTACTTTGAGTAATTGGCACAATTAAAGAGTTACACTTAAGACCTAAAGTATCTTTTACTAATTGTACTCTTTTTTCTAACTTTTTCTTTAGTCTTTTGCTATTTTTTAAAATATACTTTAAATTAACAAGAGCTAAAGCCGTATCGATAACCGAAGGTGCCGTAGAGTATATAATTGGTTTTGCTCTGTTTACTAAAAACTCTTTAATCTCTTTAGAGCATAAAATATATGCACCATAGCTACCATACGCCTTACCAAGAGTACCCATTTTTATGTAGTTTGGCTTAATTTCTAAATTATAATAATCAAAAATCCCTAGCAAATTATCGCCTATTGTTCCAGAACTGTGTGCTTCGTCTACTATAATTAGGGCGTTGTATTTGTTAGCTAGTTTAAAAATCTCTTTTTTAGCAATATCGCCACTCATAGAGTAGGCACCCTCTATTGCAATAATTTTTCGCTTTGCACTACTTTGTTTTAATAGTTTTTCTAAATCGTTTACACAGTTGTGTTTAAACCAACTAAGCTTACCTACAATTAATTTTGTTGCTAATACACCGCTTGCGTGATACTCTTTATCTATAAAAAGCTCGTCGTCTCTTCGTACTAGTGCCTCTATTAGTGCAATATTTGCTAAAAAGCCGCTACCAACTACAATAGCTTTACTAAAACCATTAGCATTAGCAATTTTCTTTTCGAACTTTTTGTGTATTGGGTGGTAGCCATTTACAAGCAGGCTAGCTTTTGGTGCAAAAGTGCTATATTTATTAACTAGTTTAAGTGCCCTCTTAAGACTCTTTTTACGGCTTGCTAGCCCTAAATAGTCGTTAGATGCAAAATCAACCTCTTTTTCGTATGACTCTATGTGCCTGTAAATATTTGCTCTTTTAATAGCCTTTAGCTCTTTTGCATAATACATTAAAACTCCAACCAAGGCATAATTTTCTCTATTGGTAAGCCCATAGCATTAGACTCTAAACCCTCTACGCTTTTAATATACTTTTTACAAAAGCCCTCTACCATACAAGCCCCAGCTTTGCCTTGCCATAAGTTAGACTCTAGGTAACTATTTAAATCGTTAGTGTCAAATTTATTAAAAGTGTAATTTGTAGTAGATACATCTATAAACTCTAATTTTTTAGATTTTAATATAGTAGCAGTAATTATAGATATTTTACTACCACTTAATTGTAATAAAATCTCTTTAGCCTCAATTTTTGTTTTGGCTTTTCTTAAAATTTTAATACCATCAGTTACAACAGTATCTGCAACCAAAATTGGAATATCTAATCCAAACTCTTTAACAGCCGCATTTAACTTATTAGTAGCAACTGCATAAACATAAGACCTTGGTTTAGAAATTTCAATTAACTCTTCGTTAAAATTTACACCACTTTGAATATAATTAACTTTAAAGCTGTCTAAAATTTTAGCTCTAGTACTCGAGCTCGAAGCTAATCGTAATAATCTACTCATCTATCCCTACCAAATCTACTTTAACTTTTACTCTTTTATTGTCTCTTAAAAGAGTAAGTTCAACGCTTGAGCCAATTTTTAACTTCTCTAAAATATCATTTAAATCATAGCTATTTTCTACGCTTTTTCCATTAACTGCAGTAATTATATCTTTAAACTCTATTGTTCCATCTAAATAGACAATTGCCGGCTTTAAGCTTTTTTTATAAGCATCGCTACCTTTAATAACACCTAAAATTGCAACACCTTTAATATTTAGGTTTCTTTTTAAATAATTGTTTACTCTATCGTCGCTTTCTATTCCTATTGATGGCTTTATGTATTTGCCATAAACAATAATTTTATCTACTACTTGCTTAACCAAATCTATAGGAATTGCAAAGCCAATCCCTACACTACCGCCACTTGGGCTAAAAATTGCACTATTTACTCCAATTACTTCGCCAGAACTATTTAGCATTACCCCACCACTATTGCCAGGGTTAATTGCAGCATCTGTTTGTATCGCTTCGCTCATTAAAATACCATCGTTAGAAGGAACTTTTCTATTAAGTGCAGATATTATACCTTTTGTCATTGTCCAATCCAACCCATATGGATTACCAATCGCATAAACACTTTGACCAACTTTTAAAGTTGAACTACTACCAATTTTTATTGGTTTTAAATTATCAACACTTGCATTAATTTTTAATACTGCAATATCTCTTCTAGGGTAAGCACCAACTAAAAAGGCATTGTAGCTTTTTCCGTTAAATAATTTAACTGTTGCAGAAGATGCACCATCGATTACATGAAAATTAGTTACTATGTATCCATTTTTATTCCAAACAAAGCCACTACCACTACCTCTTGGAACATTGTATCTTGTTAGAGTGTTATAATCGACTATCTTTTTTTTAGTAGAAATAAAAACAACACTCTCTTTAGAATTTTTAAATATAGAAATATCTACCTTTTCGTAATCTTTTAAATTACCAGAAAAAGAAGCAGAAAACAAAATTGCAGTAAAAACAAAAACTTTTGTTAATAGCAATTTTAATCTCATTTATATTTTACCCTCCAAATAATCTAATGCACTTTTTAGTGCTTCGTCTATTTTAGATGTATCTTTACCACCAGCTTGTGCAAAATCGGCTCTTCCACCGCCGCCACCGCCAACAATTGGTGCAATGTTTTTAATCCAGTCGCCCGCGTTTATGCTACACTCTTTGCTTCCAGCAGCAAGAAGTACCTTCTCGCCCTTTTTTTGTAGTAGCATAATTGCAACTTTTTCGTATCTGTTTTTAGCTTCGTCTATTAGCGCTTTAATATCGCCTGCATCTACGCTATCAACTATTACGCTAACGCCATTTATTTCGTTAACTGCTAGCTCTTTTTTAGATGCGCTAAGTGCAGCTTGTAGCTCGCCTTTTAGCTCTTTAATGCTATCTTTTAACTTAGATACACCACTTAGTAAGTCTTTGTTTTTAAGCTCAACTTCAAGCTTAGCAATAAGCTCTCTTTGGGCATTTACAAAGTTTAGTGCACTTGCTCCACAAATTGCTTCTACTCTTCTTACCCCTGCGCTTACTCCGCTCTCTTTTGTTATAACAAAAAGTCCAATATCGGCTGTATTTTTTACATGTGTTCCACCACAAAGCTCAATAGAAGCATCATCCATGCTAACTACTCTTACTTTGTCGCCATACTTCTCGCCAAATAGTGCAACTGCGCCACTTTTTTGAGCATCTTCTATACTCATAACTTCGGTATTTACGCTTATATTTCTTAAAATCTTATCGTTTACCCACGCCTCTACCTCTTTAATTTGCTCGCTACTTAGTGCGCTTGTGTGGTTAAAGTCGAATCTAAGTCTACTCTCGTCGTTGTATGAGCCAGCTTGCGCAATATGCTCGCCTAAAACTGCTTTTAAAGCAGCTTGCAGTAAGTGTGTTGCAGAGTGGTGTTTTGCAACTTCGAATCTGCTTGTATCTACAATGGCCTCTACTTCATCACCAACAAATAGCCACTTACCATCATTTTTTATACTTAATTTAAGTACCATATCAACTTCACCGCCAACTTTCGACAAATTAAGACCATTAAATTTTTTAGTATCAATAACATCTATCTTAATGCTACCATTTTTTAATACGCCCTTATCTCCAACTTGTCCACCACTTTGGGCATAAAATGGAGTTTTGTCTAAAAGTACCCAACCTTCGCCATCTAAGCTATCTGTTTGCTTAAAGTTCTCATCTAAAAGAGCCAATACTTTTGCACTTGTGCTAGTTTGC
>CAZFCZ010000076.1:0-40682 GCA_964517485.1 uncultured Nitratifractor sp.
ATCTTGAGGGATTATTGTTATCTACAGTTGATGATAAGTTAAAAGATTGTTATGAAAATTTTTTAAAGTGTTCAGGGTTAAAAAGTAAAGATAACTATAAAACAGTTATGGAGGAGTTGCATAGATTAACAAAACCAGAAAAACCTTATGATTTTACTCATCCAAACTTTAATGAACTAAAACAAAAACTACAAAACTTATTTAAGGAAGAATAGATGACAATACTACCAGCGATTGATTTAAAAGATGGAAAAGCTGTAAGACTTAGCAAGGGGCTTATGGATACGGCTAAAATTTATAGTGATGAGCCTTGGCAAGTGGCAAAGCATTTTGAAGAGCTAGGAAGCAAGTGGGTGCATCTGGTAGATTTAAATGGTGCATTTGCAGGTGAGCCAAAAAACTTAGAGCAAATTAAGCAAATTAGAGCAAATACAAACCTAAAGCTAGAGCTTGGTGGTGGCATTCGTGATGAAGAGACTATAAAGATGTATCTAGAGCTTGGGATTGATAGATTGATTTTAGGCTCTGTTGCTGTAAAAGATCCAGATTTTGTTAAAAAGATGGCTGCTAAGTATCCAATAGTTGTTGGCATTGATGCAATTGATGGTATGGTTGCAGTTGAGGGATGGGCTGAGACTAGCGATATGAAGGCAACTGATTTAGCAAAAGAGTTTGCAAATTGCGGAGTAGAAGCAATAATTTGCACAGATGTAAGTCGTGATGGTATGATGAGCGGGGTAAATGTAGAGTTTACAAAAGCTATACAAGAGGCAAGTGGTGTAGAGACAATTGCAAGTGGCGGCCTAAAAGATATGAGCGATATAAATGCGTTAATAGAGGCTAAAATTGATGGTACAATTGTTGGTAAGGCATTTTACGAAGGAACTCTAGATTTAGAAGAGGCATTTAAGGTAGCAAATGAAAGATAGTTATATTGAGTTAAGCGTTAAAACAAAAGAGGAGTTTGTAGATATTTTAGCCGATTTTATAGGCAATTTTACAAACGAAGCTGTAGAGATTGGCTCTAATTGTGTAATATTAAGAACTAATGAAGATACATTGCCTTTAGAAGCAGAGCTTAAGGAGCTAGGCAAAACTATTGAGTTAGAGGTATCTAAAGAAGAGAAAGAGAATATCGATTGGATAAAGATGTATCAAGACTCGGTACAGCCTATTGATGTTGCGCAGTTTTGGGTTTATCCGTCGTGGTATGAGCCAAAGAGCGATAAGATAAATATATTAATTAACCCAGCCCTTGCATTTGGCTCTGGGCACCACGCTACAACTTATAGCTGTTTGCAAAAGATATCAGAAATTGTAAAAAGCGAAGATACACTTTTAGATGTTGGGTGTGGTAGCGGTATTTTAGCACTTGGTGCTGCTAAAAAAGGTGCAGTTGTAGAGCTTTGCGATACTGATCCTTTAGCAGTAGATAGTGCTAAAGAGAATTTTGAACTAAATAACCAGAGCTTTAGTGATATTTGGGTTGGCTCTGCAAATAAGAGCGATAAAAAATATGATATTGTAGTTGCAAATATAATAGCAGATGTGTTAAAAATGATAGCACCTGAGCTTAAAAATAGGATAAAGAGTGATGGTATCTTGATAGTTTCAGGAATTTTAGATACAAAAGAGAATATAGTTACAGATTCATTTTTAGATTTAGAGATGATAGATAGAGTACAAAAAGATGAATGGGTAACAATAACATATAAAGGAAAATAATGAGCGATAATAATAACGATAATAAAAATAACTTTTTTAAAGATAATCCACTAATTGCATTTGCAATTTTTTCGATTGTAGTAATTATGATTTTTAAGGTTATAGTTGGTAGCAATGCAGTAGGTGGAAACACGCTAAATGCAGGCAATAAGAGTGTAGTTCAGACTAAAAAAATAAGCTATTCAGAGATTAAGAATTTAGTAAAATCAGATAAAATCGAAGAGCTAAAAATTACACCAACTGTAATAGAAGCACTAGGTAAGGGCGAGGGTAGTGTTGTAAGGTATGTTGCAGAGAAGATTCCAGCAAGCGACCCAGCATTTGTTGAGCTTTTAGATAAGCATAGTGTAAAGTATGTTGGTGTTATGGGTGGTGGCATAGTTGCCGAGCTAATTAGCTCTATTTTACCAATACTAATATTCTTTGGAATTTGGATATTCTTAGCTAAGAAGATGAGCAAAGGCGTTGGTGGTGGAATTTTAGGTGTAGGTAAAGCAAATAAGCTTATTAATTCTGAAAAGCCAGATGTAAAATTTGATGATGTAGCAGGTGTAGACGAAGCAAAAGATGAGGTTAAAGAGATAGTAGATTTTCTTAAATACCCAGAGCGCTATATCGAGCTTGGAGCTAAAATTCCAAAAGGTGTATTATTAGTAGGACCTCCAGGTACAGGTAAGACACTTCTTGCAAAAGCTGTTGCTGGCGAGGCTAGTGTTCCGTTTTTCTCGGTAAGTGGTAGTAGCTTTATCGAGATGTTTGTAGGTGTTGGTGCAAGTAGAGTTAGAGACTTGTTTGAGCAAGCAAAAAAAGAGGCACCAAGTATTATTTTTATAGATGAGATAGATGCAATTGGTAAGAGCAGAACAAGTGGTGGTCCAATGGGTGGAAACGACGAGAGAGAGCAAACGCTTAATCAGCTTCTAGCAGAGATGGATGGTTTTGGAACAGATACACCTGTAATTGTGCTTGCTGCTACTAACCGCCCAGAAGTACTAGATGCTGCGCTTCTTAGAGCTGGTAGATTTGATAGACAAGTTCTTGTAGATAAGCCAGATTTTGAGGGTCGTTTACAGATTTTAAAGATACACTCTAAAGAGGTTAAGCTATCTAATGCAGTAGATATGAACGAAATTGCAAAAGCAACAGCAGGACTAGCAGGAGCAGATTTGGCAAATATTATTAACGAAGCTGCACTTTTAGCTGGGCGTGCAAACAAAAAGCAGATAGAGCAAAAAGATTTAATGGAGGCAATAGAGAGAGCCTTTGTTGGACTAGAGAAGAAAAACAGAAAAATAAATGAGCTAGAGAAGAAAATTGTAAGTTACCACGAAAGTGGGCATGCACTAATGGCAGAGCTTACAAAAGGTGCTACTAGAGTTACTAAAGTATCTATTATTCCTAGAGGGCTTGGAGCATTAGGATACACTTTACACTTACCAGATGAAGAGAATAGATTTTTAAAGCAAAAGCACGAGCTAATGGCCGAGATAGATGTACTACTTGGTGGACGCGCAGCAGAAGAGGTATTTGTTGGCGATATATCTACAGGTGCAGGAAACGACTTACAAAGAGCAACTGATATTTTAAAAGATATGATTACTAAATATGGTATGAGTGATGTTGCTGGATTAATGGTGCTAGAGACAAACAGCGGAGGCGCTTTTTTAGGTGGTGGACAAGTTGTTAAAGACTACAGCCAAAAGATGGCAGAAGCAATTGATGAGAAAATTAAGAGCATTTTAGATGAGAGATATAACTTTGTACTAGATACCCTTAGAGAGTATAGTGTAGCCATAGAGAATATGACTAGCGAGTTACTAGATAAAGAGGTAATAGAGGGTAGTAAAGTTAGAGAGATTATAGAAGAGTTCGAGACAAGTAACAATAAAGAGTCTAGACTAGCTCATATAGATGTAGTTTCTAAAGAAGAAGAGGGTAAGGTTAGTTATTAGTTATTAGTTATTAGTTATTGGTTATTGGGCGCTGATATGCTAGATATTGCCGTCATTGCTAATTTGATTTGGAGTCTAAAGATTTTAAGGCAGAAGGTTGAAGGCTTTGGTGGTAATGTTACTAAAGCTGGATGTTATAGTTTTTCCTTTATAGTGTGTTTAAAGAGCTTAGATTCTCGCTTTGTGGGAATGGGTAAGTAGTTGGCTTTATACGCCTTGGGTTTTGTCGTATACTCTTATGTGTAGTCTATCGCTGTATATGTAGTTATTCTCTTTGCAAAAATTAAATACTGCGCTATCGTTTTTCCAGATGCTTTCTCTGCACTCTCCAACTGGCATACAGTAAATTGGAGTATTTGGGATTATTGATGTTAGCTCTTTTATCTCATTTTGAGCACTGCTTTGTATTAACTCGTTTGATATTGTAAATTTAAAAAAGTACTCTTTTGCGTTATCTTTTATAGCTTTTAGTGCATTAATATTGACTCTTTTATTTTTTGGTTCACCAGAGTTAGATAGCTTAACAGATAGCGAAAATATAACATCTTTATAGGCTGGAAAGCTATTAAAGTCTATTGTAATAGATGCATTTGTTTCGAATGTAACTTTAATACCTTTATCTATTAGGTGCTTAATTATGCTATAAAAAGAGTAATCTCTGTAGTAGAGTAGGGGCTCTCCACCTGTAACAACTACATGGGGATTGTAGCCTATCTCTTTAAATTTTAAATCTAGCTTTTTAATTAGAGGCTCTGGTGTCTCAACCTTTTGCCAGCTATCTTTAAAATTTGTATCTACTGCAAAGTATGTATCGCAGCCACTCTTTATATCGCCATTTATGCTGTATTTTGTATTAAAGCCAGGGCAAGCTAAGTTGCAAGCACCAGTTCTTAAAAAGTAAGATGGATAGCCAGCGTATTTACCTTCGCCTTGTATAGAGAAGAACTCTTCTGTAATGTAAAACATTATCCGCCTGTCTCGTAGAAGGCTCTGTTTGAGTTATTTTCGTCCTCTTCGCCCCATCTGTTCTCTTTAGGCTTGTCTGCTAGCACACTCTTTAATATATTAGAAGCTTTATCTATATCGTTGTCTCTAACTGCTTGGGCTATGCTTTGAGCTTCGTCGAAGTATAGGCATGGTATTAGGTGCCCTTCGGCTGTTAGTCTAATTCTATTGCAATCTTCGCAAAAATCGTGTTTGTGTGGGTCTATTAGTCCAAAAATGTAGCCGTTTTCTTGTATTTGATAATTAAAGCTAGGGCTACTAGATTGGCGTCCAACCTTTTTTATTGTATATTTTTCTTTTATTACTTCTAAAATCTCTTTGCCATGCATACCTTGTATTTGGCTATTAGCATGAGAGTTTTCCATGTACTCTATGTATCTTATTTGAACATTTCTCTCTCTTGCGTATTCTAGTACATCTATTATCTCGTTACTATTAATACCTTTTAGAGGAACCATATTTATTTTAACTTTTAACCCAACCTCAAGAGATTTATCTATACCTTCTAGAACTTTGTTTAAAACATTTTTTTGTGCAATTTGTGCTGCAACAGCTGGCTTAAGCGAGTCTAGCGATATGTTTAATCTCTTTAAGCCAGAATCTTTTAATTTTTGGGCAGTATCTGGTAGCAAGAAGCCATTTGTAGTAATTGCTAAGTCGATATCTGGTTTATGGTTATGTATTAGTTTAATAAAGTAGTCTAGATCTTCTCTTAAAAGTGGTTCACCACCTGTTATTCTAACTTTATTAATTCCTTCGTCTATTGCTACTTTTATAAATTTAAAAAGTTCATCAAAAGATAGCAGATTCTCTTTAGGAGTCCAAGAGAATGGTTTTTCTGGCATACAGTATTGACATCTAAAGTTGCACCTCTCGGTTACAGATACTCTTAAGTAATTTACATTTCTGCCATGACCATCTATTAACATAATTGCCTCTAATTTTTTATATAAGATTATCTAAATAATATCTAAAAGTAGATGATATTGTTAAAAAAGTTTCAAATATTTATGTAAGAGTATAGAAACTACAAGCGAAGATGCTTGTAGTATTAAGAAAAGCTTATTTTAAGCCTTTCCATTGAGATTTATACCAACCGTAAGCTAGTAGTGTAAAGATTGCAAAGAATCCAAGTACCCATGGACCAGTTGCTTCTCTTTTTGGTTTGCTAGGATCACCTGTCTCTTCTAGGTAACCTATAACTTTTTCCATTCCCTCTTCGTTTAGACCAACTCTAGGCATTGCTGTACCTGGAAGTTGAGACTGAGGATCTTCGATAAATGTCTTCATAAAGTGTTCGCTTCTTGCTCTAATCATAATTGATAGATCAGGTGGAAGTTTACCCATGTAATCAGCCAATTTATTTTGGTATGCACCAACTTTTTTATCGAACTCTAACTTCTCTAAATCAACACCAGTTTTAATGTTAGATTTAGTCTTAGGAACATCACCAATTTGTGTCCAGTTACCGTATCTGTCAGCATGGCATCTACCACATGCAAATTCGTAAGCTTCTTTATTTGTAACCTCTTTTGGTGCAATTGACTTAAAGTATGCAACGATATCTGCCGCATCTTCAATAGAACCTGCACTTGGAGGCATAGAGATATGCTTAGAGCTAGTAACTTTAGCTGGGTCTAGCAAGAAGTGAGCAAAGAATTTGTCATCCATTACTTTACCTGCTAAACTTAAATCTGGTGGGTTAACACCATAAGCTGCAGAAGATGCTAAAGCATCCATAGGAGCTGGCTTGTTAGCTGCTTTAATAGAGTGACAACCAGTACATGCTGCTACTAGTGCCTCACCTTTTTTAGCATCACCTTTTGGAATTGCTTTTAAATCGCTATATTTTAAATGCTTATACTCTACATGCTTATGCATTTGAGAGTGAGCAAATGGCTCAACACCCCAATAGAGAATGAGTGTAAAGATAGCTACAACACTTAATATTTTTAATTCTTTCATTCTCTACTCCTTACAGTTTTTTTTCTAATTTAGTTATAAATGGAAGAGCAATCCACAGAACAATAAATGTAACTGCTGCTACTAAACCAATTGTACTCCATATACCTTCTGGAGGTAATTTACCCATAAATGTTAACACAATCATATCTATTAGTAAAATCCAGAACCAACATCTAAATGGCTTTCTTTTGTTTGCTGGTGCAACATTTGGACTTCTATCTAAGAATGGAAGTAACATAAATATTACTTGTGCAAATGCAAATGCAATTAAACCAGGATCTGTTGGGAATGGTCTTAGGATCTCGTAACTCCATAAGAAGTACCACTCTGGATAGATGTGTGCTGGTGTTTTTAAACCATCTGCTGGGTCAAAGTTAACTGGATCCATTGCAAACTCGAAGTGATAGAACACTAAGTAGAAGAATAGAATAAAGTAAACACCCATTACAAATACATCTTTACTTAAGAATACTGGGTTAAATGGAATAACTTTAGACTCTTTTCTTTGACCAGCTTTCCATTTTTCTGCCTCTGCATCGAAATCGAACTCTTCGCCATCTTTATTGTTAACATGTGGTAGTCTTAGTGTTCCAAAGTGGAATACGATTAAACCAATAATTGCTAATGGAATTAATAGTACATGTAGCATAAAGAATCTTCCTAAATATGCTTGTCCTGGAACATAGTCTCCTCTAATCCACTCAACAAATCCATCTGCATGTAAAGAACCACCAGCAAATAGGTTTGTAATAACCATACCAGCCCAGTAACTCATTTGTCCCCATGGTAACATATAACCAGAGAATGCTTCTGCTGAGAAAGCAACAAATAGTAACATACCAGATAGCCAAATTAGCTCTCTACCTCTTTTGTAAGAACCGTAGTAGATTCCTGTAAACATGTGAATGTAGATAATTAAGAATACTACTGATGCACCTACACCGTGGATGTGTCTCCATAGCCAACCATAACCAACTTCGCTCATGATAGTAAAGTTTACACTATCGAATGCTTGTTTAGTATCTGGTACATAGTACATTAAAAGGAATATACCACTAACTAAAAGCAAACCAAATGTTGCTGCTAGTACCATCCCCATTGCCCAAAGAAAGTTAATATTCTTAGGAATCCAATATTCTGTAGAAAGAACTCTTTTTAGAGTATCTACTCCAATTCTTTCGTTTAACCACTTATTACTAAATGGTTTTGCGTTTTCGTCAAAATGTGCCATTAGTCCCCTCCTTATACTGGTAATGTAACGCCATCAGCTAGCAGTTTTTTATACTCTGGTCCTGTTTCGCCTAGAACAACTTTATTACCATCTAATTTAAATGGAGGAATATCTAAACCTCTTGGAGCTGGAGCTCTTGTAACATTTGCTGTTGAATCGTAAGTTGCTCCGTGACATGCACAAAGGAAGCTTGAATCATCTGCATTATATGCTGGAATACAACCTAAGTGTGTACATAGTCCAACTGTAATTGCATAGTAGTCGTTACCAACTTTGATTAGTCTGTTCATCTCGTTTTTCTTTTTAGCAAATTCAAGCATTTTCTTAGATTGCTTAAGTATAAATATAGGTTTACCTCTCCACTTTTCAGTAATTAGTGTGTTCTCTGGAACATTACTCAAATCTAGAGTAGTAAAACCCGCTGCTTTAACGCTAGGCAATGGATCCCAAGTTCTTTTAGCTGCATATAGAGCACCAAGTGCACCTAAACCAGTAAAAGCACCAAGAGCCATACCCATGAAGTCTCTTCTATCTGCCATTTAGCATCCTTTCTTGTTAGATTAATTAACGATTTATTATAAGATTTAATTTATTAAAAGGTGTTTTTTAAGAAAATAATAAGATAGAATGTTCTAAAAGAGTGTGAAGTTATTTCACATATAACTATTTATTATGTCTATTAATTTGTTATTTATATTGTAAATAATGTCTTTTTCTAATGTTATATTATAATCTTTATTTATTTTATTGATTATACCGATATTTAATGCTGCTAAAATCTCTTTATTAGATGCTGATAAACTCTTTAGTTCTAAAAACTCGACATGGCACTTATTTGCTTTTGCTTCTAGTGCTATTTGCAAAGATGAAGTTACGATTCTTTGGTAATCTTTTATGCATTCGTAGTAATCTTCACTCTCTATAATTTCGTTAAAAATATCTTTTAGTGAGTCTTCATATTTTACAAAAAAGTAGATACCCCAGTATAGATCTAAATCTTTATTCTTAAAAATTTCTGAATTTTTTATTATAGTTTTTTCGTAATCTGAGTCGCCATATATAAAAATACTATTTTTACTCTTGTTTGTTTGTTCTAAATTAGAGAATATGTAATTTTTATCTAAAAATAGATTTATAACTTTAGCTCCATTAAATTCGACATCTTTAAAGCTACTATTTAGGTAAATTACTGCTTTAAATTTGTTTGGATAGTTTTTAATTTTACCCTCTATTATCTCTGGAGAGTCTATTACTACTATATCATCTACTTTTGCAACTGCATCTATATCTTTAATTGTCTCGATAGTTGTTGCAAGTGGTAAGCCCCAATCTTTTAGTAGAAGTTGGGCTCTGTATTCGTTTACTAATATTTCGCACTCTAGATTTTGCTCTTTAAGTGCATTATATAGTGCTAGAGTGCGTCTTAGCTCTTCTAAATTGTTTTTGTGGTTGGTGTATGCGTATAGGTATATCATGCTTTTCCTCTTTGCTTCATCTTTATATATACATGTAGTATCTCGATTGCAGCTGGTGTAATACCGCTAATTAATAGTGCACTTTGTAGATTAGGAGGTGTTGCGTTTTGTAACTTCTCTTTAATTTCGTTACTTAGTCCTTGTACAATTGAGTAGTCGAAATCGTTAGGAATTTTAACCTTTAGCATATCGTGCATCTTATCTATTTGAGATTTCTGTTTCTCTATGTATCTGTAGTATTTAGACTCTATTAAAATTTGCTCTAGCGCTTCTTTGTTGTAGTTTGTAAAGCTTGGAACTAGCTTTATAAGTTTATCTATTGTTGGCTCTTTAATTCTTGCAATTACATCTATTAGCGCAGTTTTGTCGTTAATTTTTGTTTCGCCTAACTCTTGAAGAAGTGCACTAAACTCTTTTGTTGGTGTTACATAGTTATCTTTTAGGTACTCTAAAGCGCCTTTTATATCTTTTGTAAGCTCTTGAACTCTGTTTATAAATGCTTCATCTTGTAGATTTAGCTCTTTTGCATATTTTGTTAGTCTAATGTGTGCATTGTCTTCTCTTAAAAGAAGTCTGTACTCAGCGCGGCTAGTAAACATACGGTATGGCTCTTTTGTTCCTTTTGTTACTAAATCGTCTATTAATACACCAATGTAAGCTTCGTCTCTGTTTAAAACTAGAGGCTCTTTGTTTTGCGTAGCAAGTGTTGCGTTAATTCCTGCCATTAGCCCTTGCGCTGCTGCTTCTTCGTAGCCTGTTGTGCCGTTTACTTGCCCAGCCCAATATAGCCCATCTATCTTTTTAGACTCTAGTGTGTGTTTTAGCTCTGTTGGGTCTATGTAGTCGTACTCTATTGCGTAGCCATATCTTATAATTCTTGCATTCTCTAGCCCTTTTATAGAGTGTATCATATCTTCTTGTACATCTGTTGGTAAAGATGTGCTAAGGCCATTAAGGTAGTATTCGTTCGACTCTAGGGTTTGTGGCTCTACAAATATTTGGTGGCGTGGGCGTTCGCTAAAGCGGTCTATTTTATCTTCGATACTTGGGCAGTACCTTGGACCAATACCGTCGATTTGCCCAGTAAATAGCGGAGCTCTATGAAAGTTACTCTCTATTATTTGATGAGTTGTTTCGTTTGTATATGCTACATGGCATGGTAGTTGCGTTGGGTTAAAGCTATCTTTGTTAGTTCTAAAAGAGAATGGCGTAGGTGGTGTGTCGCCACCTTGCTCTTCTAGGACGCTAAAGTCTATACTGTCGCCTGCAATTCTTGCGCATGTTCCTGTTTTTAGCCTACCAATTCTAAAGCCTAGCTCTCTTAGGTGCTCGGCTAGTGTTATAGATGCAAATTCTCCTTGGCGCCCAGCACTTTGTTGTACCTCGCCAATATGTATTAAGCCGTTTAAAAATGTTCCAGCAGCAATAATTACTTTTTTTGCGTAGTAGCTGTTTTTAAGCTGTGTAACTACACCTTTTATTGTATTGTCTTCTAAAATTAACTGCTCTACACACTCTTGCTTTATATCTAGATTCTCTATATCGTATAGTCTATCTCTTATAATTATGCGGTATCTGTCCATATCTATTTGGGCTCTGCTACCTCTAACAGCTGGACCTTTAGAGTTGTTTAATACTCTAAATTGCAAACCAGCAGCGTCGGTAACTAACCCCATCTCTCCACCTAGTGCATCTATCTCTTTTACTAAGTGCCCTTTTGCTAAGCCACCAATTGCAGGATTGCACGAGCTAGCGCCAATTTGCTCTACTAAGATTGTAATCATTAAAGTTTTTGCACCCATTCTTGCTGCACTGCTTGCTGCCTCTATTGCTGCGTGTCCACCACCTATTACAATAATATCATAATTTTTAGCCATCATATAACCTAAGAACTTTTTTGGATATAATAGTAATACAAACTTAAAAATAGGTTACGGAGTGGCTAAATGTTTACAGGATTAATAAGAGAGATAGCAAAAGTAGATAGCTATATAGATGGTAAATTAAAATTAAAATCTAAATACAGACCCAAAATTGGCGACTCTATTGCAGTAAATGGAGTGTGTTTAACTGTTATAAGTGCAGATGACAGCACTTTTGTAGTAGAGGTTGCTAGCGAGACTAGAGCAATAATAGATGAGTCTAAATTTAAAAATAGAGTACACATTGAGCCAGCTATGCAAATGGGCGATAGATTTGAGGGGCATATTGTGCAAGGGCATGTAGATTGTATAGGCGAAGTAGTAAAGATAGAGAGCCTAGCTAGTGGTGTTGACTACTATATAAAGGTAGATAAAGAGCATATAAAGTATATAATTGCAAAAGGCTCTATTACAATAGATGGTATATCATTAACAGTAAATAGTGTATTTGACGATAGCTTTAGGTTAACAATTATTCCACATACGCTAAAAGAGACACTTATTAAAGAGTATAAAGTTGGTTCAAAAGTAAATATAGAAACAGATATGTTTGCAAGATATATAGAACACCTACTTATGCACAAAGAGAGTAAAAGTTTAAGTTGGTCTCAGGTAGATGCTATAAATATGAGCTATTAGTATGAATTTTTACGACTATACCACCCCAAAAAGCGGAGAAGATTTTAAGAGTTTTTTTAAAAATGAGAGTATAGATATAGTAAGAGTTGTTAGCTCTAGCGATTTAGAAGATAAACTCTATATTCAAGATACAGATGAGTTTGTGCTACTTTTAGAGGGAGAGGCAACTTTAGATATTAATGGCGAGATTGTAACCCTAAAAAAGGGAGATAACCTTTTTATTAAGGCAAAAGTGCCACATAGAGTTTTAGATACAAAGGCAGGAACACTCTGGTTAGCAGTTTATATAAAAACTACTAGCTCTACTATTGCTTCACATTAATTTTTTATAATTTTACATCTACTTATAAAGGAGTAATGTATGAAGAGTATATTTAAATTTGGAGTTTTAGCTGTAGCAGTTGCACTATTTACAGGTTGTGGGGGCGGTGGCTCTGGTGGTGGCAGTAGTAGCAATGCAAAGTTAGCTGCTGCAAATTACGACAATGCACAAAAGGTGCAAGAGGCTATATTTTCGAATGCTGTTAGTTCGTACACATATAAAGCAAGAGTTAGCTCTAATGCAAAAGATACTCTAAAGCCATATGTTTTAGATTTAGCTAAAAGTTTTATAAAGCTAAATGCAGAGGACTCTACACTTAAAAAAAGAGTTATAAGCGATGCTTGCATGAGTGGTGGGCTTGATGTAGATGTTATTAGCGAGAGCTCAAGCTCTAAGACATATTTGTATAAATATAACAACTGTAACGATGGCGTAAAAGTTGTAAATGGCGAGGTAGAGCTAAAGTTAAGCGCTAAGCATGGTAGTAGATACTATGTACAATCTATTATATTTAAAAAGAACTATAGAGTAAATTACTCTAATGGCTCAAAACTATCTATTGCAAATGGCAGTAGAATTGATATTACAATTACAAGTTATAAGTCAAGTAGTAATTATACATTTGTTTTAGATACAACAATGAAGATAACTCAAAATGGCTATAGCTACGGTTATGAGGGAATGCAGTGGAACTATATTGTATCTGGCGCATCGACTTATTGGTTCCAAACAACAGGTGCGATATATATAAATAACTATAAAGATTATGTACTTTATGATAATAGCTACGATATGCTAAATACACCATTTAAAGTCGATAGCAACGGTTATCCACAAAGAGGTGAAGCTAGATATAAAATGGATGGTGCAGTATTAAGAATTATCGCCGAGAATGGAGCTATAGTATTAGATTTATAAATTACTAGATAACAATTGAGGTAAAAGTTGCTAAAATAATAAACCAGAATTAAAAAAGGATTATTATGGCAAATAGTAATACAATAAAGTGCCCCAATTGTGGTACAAATATAGATATAGATGAGATTTTTTACCATCAAATAGAAGAGAAGTTTAAACAAAAGCATATACAAGAGCAGAAAAAATTAGAGCAAGAGATAGAGCAAAAAAGAAGAGAGTATAAAGCGCACTTAAATACACTAAAGGCAAAAGAAGAGGCTCTAAAAGAGCAGCAAGAGAGTTTTGAAGATAAGCTAAATCAAGCTACAAAAGAGAAGCTAAAGCAAGAGAGAGCAAAGCTAGCGCAAGAGTTAAAGCAAGAGATTGCAAAAGAGCAAGACGAGGCTATGAGTATGCTAAAGCAAGAGTTAGATGCAAAATCTAAGCAGTTAGCAGAGCTTAATAAGGCGAAAATAGAGATAGAGCAGTTAAAAAGAGAGAAAGACGAGTTATCTATTAAAGCGAAAATGGAGGCCGAGCAAGAGCTATCTAAGCGATTAAATTTAGAGAAGCAAAAGCTAAAGCAAGCTCTAGATGAAGAGGCTTCTTTAAAGCTAAAAGCCAAAGATGAGCAGATAGAGCAGATGAAAAGAGATATAGAAGCAGCCAAAAGAAAAGCAGAGCAGGGTTCTATGCAAATTCAAGGCGAGGCACTAGAGCTCGCGCTTGAGTCTTGGCTTAGTAGTCAATTTCCATTTGATAGCGTTGAAGAGGTTAAAAAAGGTGCATTTGGAGCTGATTGTATACAAAGAGTACACACAAGAGAGCTGCAAAATTGTGGTGTAATATGTTATGAGTCTAAAAATACAAAAGCGTGGAGTGATGGCTGGATTACAAAGCTAAAGCAAGATATGCTAAAAGTTAATGCAGATATTGGTGTATTGGTAACTTCTGTATATCCAAATGGTATGGATAGAATGGGCTTTGTAGATGGTATTTGGGTCTGCTCGTTAGATGAGTTTAAGGGCTCTGTATCTTTGCTTCGCGATGGTTTAATTAGGGTAAGCAAAAGCATTAAAAAAGATGAAAACAGAGGTGATAAGATGACTCTTTTGTATAACTATCTAACCGGAAATGAGTTTCAGATGCAAATGAGAGCAATAGTAGATGGCTTTATGCAGATGCAAACAGAGCTAGATAAAGAGAGAAGAAGTCTAATGGCAGCTTGGAAGAGAAGACAAAAAATTATAGATGGTGTTTTAGAAAATACTACAAATATGTATGGTGCGCTACAAGGTATTGCTGGTAGTGGAGCAATTGGGCATATAGATGCGTTGGAGCTTCCTGATACTTTAGAAGAAGAGTAGTTACCCTAAGCCAAAGCTTAGAGGTAAAATTAAAATTTCAATTAGAAAATTTTAGATATCATAAATGCAAGCTCTAGTGCTTGGTTTGCATTTAATCTTGGGTCGCACTGAGTGTGGTATCTACTAGATAGATCATCTGCTGTTATTTGGCAAGATGCACTACCTGTACACTCTGTTACATTTTCGCCAGTCATCTCTAGGTGAACACCAGCTGCAACAGTGTTGTGCTCTTTATGTATATTTATAAAGCTCTCTACTTCTGATAAGATATTATCGAAATCTCTAGTTTTAAAACCAGTTGAACTTTTTTCTACATTGCCATGCATTGGGTCTATTGTCCAAACTACATTTAAGTTTGCCTCTATTACTGCTTTTAGGAGCGGAGGGAAAAGTTCGTTAATTTTACCTGCTCCCATTCTAACAATTAGGTTTAATTTACCCTCTTCGTTATTTGGGTTTAGAGTTTTAACAAGCTCTACAAGCTCTTGTGGTTGCATACTTGGGCCTACTTTACAGCCAATAGGATTTTGTATACCCCTAAAGTACTCTATGTGTGCGCCATCTAGCTCTCTAGTTCTGTCGCCAATCCATAGCATATGTGCTGCTGTGTTGTAGTAGTCGCCTGTAATGCTATCTACTCTTGTTAGAGCCTCTTCGTAGTTAAGAAGTAGCGCTTCATGAGATGTAAATAGAGTTGTCTGCTTAAGCTGAGGTGTATTTTTTGCAGTTAGCCCTGCAGCTTTTAAGAACTTCATAGCTTTATCTATTTGGCAGCTAATCTCTTCGTATTTTTTGCCAATTGCATGGTTTTTAATATAGTCTAAGTTCCATCTATGTACTTGGTTTAAGTCTGCTAAGCCACCACGAGAAAAGGCACGAAGTAGGTTCATAGTTGCTGCTGATTGGTTGTATGCTCTAATCATTCTGTATGGGTCTGGCTCTCTTGCTTCTTTTGTGAATGCAATATCGTTAATAATATCGCCTCTATAGCTTGGCAGTTTAACGCCATCTTTCTCTTCGAAATCGCTACTTCTTGGTTTTGCAAATTGCCCTGCAACACGACCAATTTTAATAACTGGCTTACCACTAGAGTATGCAACTACAACAGACATTTGTAAAATTAGTTTAAATAGATTTTTTATTGTGCTTGCATTAAATGCTGCAAAACTCTCTGCACAATCACCACCTTGAATGATAAATGCCTCTCCACGGCCAGCAAGTGCAAGATTCTCTTTTAAATCTCTTGCTTCGCCTGCAAAAATTAGTGGTGGAAAGCTGCTTAATTGCTCTTCGATATCCTTAAGCATCTCTTTATTTTTATAGTCTGGTTGCTGCTTTATTGGAAATTCTCTCCAGCTACTTGGACTCCAACTCATAATATACCCTTATGTAAAAAAATTTGTAGATTATATCAAAAAGTTATTTATACTCACCTAGGGCGGGTATTATAATCCTATCTAAAGCTATATTTAACTAGAATTTGAGAAAAATAGTAATTAGGTACTTAAATGGTTAGAAACTTTTTTAAAAAACTTGGAAAGAATAGTTCTAAATTTAATAGCTTTTTAGAGAAATATAATTTATCTAAAGCGTACTTTGCAACTACAAGAAAATCTATTACAAAAGGCCTATTTGTTGGGCTTTTTTGGGGTTTTATACCTATGCCAATGCAGATGGCAGGTGTGGTTTTAACTACCCCTGTTTTTAAGTTTAATGTGCCACTAGCTCTTGCAACTGTTTGGCTATCGAACCCATTTACCTACCCACCACTTTGGTACTTAGAGTATTTAACGGGCAATATGCTATTAGGTAGAGATGGCTTAGAGAATATAGAGCTAACTATGAGCTGGTTTCAAAACCATTGGGACGATATAGTAGTGCCACTATATGTAGGAACTGCATTTTACTCTACTGTTGTTTCGTATCTTATATATCTTTTAGTTAACTGGTTATGGAAACGCTCTGTAAAAAAAGAGAGATTTACTAAAGGGTGCAAATAGAGACTACTTATCTCTATTTTTTTTAATTAAAATATAAACTATTGCAATTACTATAACTGATGCAATTGCGCCTAGTGTAGCGGTTTTAAGATACTCTTTAACTAAAGTTTCGTTTTCGCCAATGTAGTAGCCAATTGTAGTTAAAATTAATACCCAAATACCAGCCCCTAAAGATGTAAAAAGAGAGAACTTAAACAGCGACATTCTAGCAAGCCCAGCTGGAAGAGAAATATATTGTCTAATACCTGGAATTAAGCGACCTGTAAATGTAGATATCTCTCCATGCTCTTTAAAAAAGCTCTCTAGTTTATTTAAGCTATCTTCTTTTAAAAAGAAGTATTTACCATATTTTAATAGAAATACTCTACCAAATTTTACGGCTAATATATAGTTAAAAACTGCTCCAACAAGAGAGCCAGCAATACCAGCTAATAGTGCTAGTGTAAAGCTCATTTCGCCTTTACTTGCAAGGTAGCCAGCTGGTACCATAACAACTTCTGATGGAAACGGAAAGAAAGAGCTTTCTAGAAACATCATAATAAAAATACCTGCATATCCTAAAGAGCCAACAGTTTGGACAACCCAATTTACAATTTCGTGTAGCATAAAACTCCATTTTTAATTGGTATTATATTAAAAAAATGTAAAATACGCCATTAAAATATCAAAAGAGTAAATATGTTTAAAATAGATGATCCAAAAAATAATTTAAAAAATGTACTGCATGCCTTTTTCTTGGGGCTTGCAGTTACTGTAATAGAGCCTTCTACTGTTTTACCACTAATGGTGCACCACTTTGTAGAGAGCTCTATTATTGTTGGTATATTCGCATCTTTGCTAAGGGGTGGAGCTATTGTTATACAGCTTTATGCTGCATTTCATTCGCAAAGTTACAAGAGAGTTATTCCATATTTAAGAAAAGTATTTTTCTTTAGGTTTTTAAGCTGGTTTTTTATTGGTATATCGATATTTACAGTAGGAGATAGCCACCCATATATAACTATAACACTAATAGGGGTAGGGCTATTTTTCTTCTCTTTTACGGCTGGTTTTGGGGCTATATATTTTAAAGAGTTGCAAGCAAAGCTATTTAGCAAAGTTTATCGCGGTAAAACTATGGCAAATCGTAACATTGCAAGCTCGGTTGCTTCGATTATTAGTGGTGGGGTTACTGGATATGTATTATCTGCTTTTGAAGCGCCAGAAAATTATGCATATTTGTTTATGGTTAGCTCTATTTTAATGGCAATTGGTTTTATAGTTTTTGGAACAATAAACGAGCCACCAAAAGAGAATGTATCTACCAAAGAGAAGAGCTTTAAAGAGTTTTTAAAAAATGCCTCTGTAACACTAAAGGCAGATAAAAGATTACAAAAGCAGATATTTGCTGTATTTTTAAGTTACGCTTACCTTTTTGCAATGCCATTTGTAATATTAAATGCAAATAAATCTATAGAGATTACAGGCTGGATGTTGGGTGGATTTATTACAATTCAGATGGTTGGCTCTATATTTGGAAGCTCACTTTTATGGAAGAGAATTAGCGATTACGAGAATATGCTAACTTTAGCATTTGCACTTGCATCGCTTGCATTTATAGTTGCTTTATTTGCTAATAATATCTATACTTATATGGTTGTATTTTTGCTATTTGGAGTTGCTGTAGATGGTTTTAATATATCGGGAATGAACTTAATTATAGAGATAGCACCAGAGGAGAAAAGACCAATATATGTTGCTTTGCAGACAAATTTAAGTTCGATTGGACTATTTTTTCCAATTTTAGGTGGTGTTATACTTAGTTTAGTAGGAAGTTACAGCTTAATTTACATAATTACGATTATTTTGCTGCTTTTAGGTGTATATGTTAGCTCTACATTAAAGAAAGTTTAGGTATAATACGCGCTCAAATTATTATAAGGAATTAAGATGTTAGAAGGATTAGTTAGAGATAGTATCGGTAAGAGCAATGCTAAGAAACTTCGCCGAGATGGTTATCTAATAGCGAACATCTATGCTAATGGTGTAGAGAATGTTCACTGTGCATTTAAACATGGAGAGTTTGTAAGAACTGTTAGAAATAAAGAGGAGCTTGCATTCCCTGTAAAAGTAGATGATAAAGAGTACAATGTTGTTGTTCAAGAGTACCAACTACACCCAATTACAGGTATGATTTTACATGTTGATTTAAGAGTAGCACTTGCTAATACAGTAAGCGATTACCTTGTACCAGTAGAGACTACAGGTACTGCTAAGGGTCTTAAAAATAAAGGTGTATTAATTATTACTAAGAGAAGATTAAGAGTTAGAGGTGCTATCGAAGATATTCCTAGCAAATTTGTTTTAGATGTAACAGATTTAGATAGAGATGACTCTATATTAATTAGAGATATCGAAGCTCCAGCTAATTGTAAGCTAATGGATAGACCACATGTTTCTATTTGTGGTGTAATTAAAGCTAGATAATTTAATGAAACTTATAGTCGGCTTGGGCAATCCCGGCCCGACATACTCTAATACACGCCACAATATAGGTTTTATGGTTATAGACTCTTTAATAGAGCAGTTAAACCCTAATGACATTTCTAAAAAATCTTTTAATGGCGAACTTTTTAAATCTAAAGATATACTACTTTTAAAACCAACTACTTTTATGAACTTATCTGGTAAAAGCGTGCAAGCTGTGGCAAATTTTTACAAGATAAATTTAGATGATATATTAGTTGTACACGACGAGATAGATATACCATTTGGTGCAATTAAGTTAAAAAAAGGAGGCGGTAGCGGTGGACACAATGGTTTAAAATCTATTGACTCGCTAGTTGGAAAAGAGTATAATCGCTTACGACTTGGTGTAGATAAGCCAGCAAAAAAAGAGATGGTAGCTAGCTATGTGTTAGCTAAGTTTGACTCTAAAGAGCAAGATGTATTAAGAGAGTTTGTAGATTTGGGTGCTAAAGTAGCAAGTGAGTGGCTTAGTAAATCGCTTAACGAGCTAAAAGGGCAATATAGCAAAAGGGATGGCAGTTACCTATATGAGTAGAGCATTTATATACATATTTAAGCACTATGTTAAAAACTTTTTAATAATTCTTATAGGTATGGTATCTATTGTTGCGCTAATTGACTTTTTGCAGCATATTGGCTCTATTAAAGGTGTAAATAGGGCTATGTTGTACTTTTATTACACCTTTAATAATACACTTACACTGCTGTATCCTATAGCTATGGTTTTTGCTGCAATTATGACTATGTCTGGATTGCTATTTAAAAACCACTTGCTTGTATTGGCATCGTTTGGGTATGTAAAGTCTTATATAATTAAAGTTATAGCTTTTGCCTCTGTACTTATTTATGCTGCAATTGTATTATTAAATTTTACTGGCTTTGCCTACTCTGGAGATAGAGCAGAGGCGATTTTAAATGACTCTAGCAGTATATTTAACAATGTAGATAATATCTTTTTTAAATACAACAATAGTTTTGTGTCTGCTAAAGAGATGGATGTTGTAAATAAAGAGTTAAAAGATGTTAACTTATACTATGTAGAAGATAGAAAAGTTAAGTATATTATGGAGTTTAAAAGAGCTAAATTTAAAGATGGTGCTTGGATAGCAAATGATATAACAAAAAAGATATTTAAATATAACCAAAAAGCTCCACTTGGTTATGATGTAATGAAGATTAAACAAAGTACCATATTAAAGGGCTACTACCCTAAAGTTGTTAGGCTATTGTACGAGGGTAAAAGAATGAGTATTATAGATGGTCTTAAGGCTCAAAAGTTACTAAAGAGTCAAGATATTGATAACTCTAAAATAACAAGTGCACTTTACGAAAAGCTTGTAATGCCACTGTTTGCACCACTGCTTATTATTATAATAATTATATTTACACCAATACACAAACGCTACTTAAGTAGAGTAAAATATTTTATGTATAGCATAGGTGTTACGCTAATTGTGTGGAGTTTACTATATAGCTTAAATATGATGAGCATTAATGGCGTTGTACCCTCTTATTTAGGGCAACCATTAATTGTTGCACTACTCTTTATTTTAACTATTTACCTATTAATTAGCAGGCGTAATAGTTTATAAGTAGGCTCTAAGTTCTGGTTATAAACCTAAGGTTAAATCTTTTTGGGTAAAATCTCTTAAAACTAACGATTGAGGTTTATAATATGTCTATAGATTTTAAAAAAGCAGCTAATGAGTTTGCTACACCACTTTATATTTACGATTTTGAGTATATGAGAGAGCGCTACAGAGAGCTTAAAGATGCATTTGAGGGCAAAAAGTCTTTAGTTACATATGCGATAAAAGCTAACTCTAACTTAAGTGTTATTGCAAATTTTGCAAAAGAGGGTAGTGGGGCTGATTGTGTTAGTATTGGCGAGGTAAAAAGAGCACTATTAGCAGGTGTTGAGCCATATAAGATTATCTTCTCGGGTGTTGGTAAGAGCTATAGTGAAATTAAAAAGGCTCTAGAGCTTAAGATTTTAATGATAAACACAGAGAGCGAAGCTGAGCTACACTTAGTAGAAGAGGTTGCAAAAGAGCTAAATATAGAGGCTAGAGTATCTATTAGAGTTAACCCAAATGTTGACCCAAAAACTCACCCATATATATCTACAGGACTACACGAGAATAAGTTTGGTGTAGATATTGATATGGCAAAAAGAATGTATATTTACTCTAAAAATTCGCAACATTTAGACCCAATTGGAATACACTTTCATATTGGTTCGCAGTTAACAAATTTAGAGCCAATTGCTGAGGCTGCGGGTATAATTGTAGATTTAGTTAGATCTTTAAAAGCTATAGATATAGATATTAAGTTTTTCGATATTGGTGGAGGGCTTGGTATTAAATATAGCGATGAGATACTAATTAATCCAAACGACTATGCCGAGGCAATAATTAGCGCTGTAAAAGGTTTAGATGTTACTATTGTTTGCGAGCCAGGTAGATATATGAGTGCAAATGGTGGTTACTTGGTAACTAAAGTGCTGTATGAGAAGCAAAATGGTAGTAAAAGATTTACAATTGTAGACGCTGCTATGAATGACCTACTTAGACCATCTTTATATAGTGCTTATCATAGAATTGATTTAGTAGAGCCAAAAGAGGGTAAAGAGAGCGAAACAGATATTGTAGGTCCAATTTGCGAGAGTGGCGACTTTTTGGGTAAAGATGTCTTAATGCCAAAGCTAGATGGCGGAGATTTACTTGTAGTTAAGAGTGCAGGAGCTTATGGCTTTACTATGGCTAGTAACTACAACACAAGAGGTAGAGCTTGCGAAGTAGCTTATGAAAACGGAGATTTTAGAGTAATTAGAAGAAGAGAGAAGTTCGAAGATTTAGTAGAGTTGGAGAAGTTATATTTACAAGGATAATCTATGGATTTAAGTGAAATTAGAGTAAAGTTAAACGAAATTGACAATAGACTTTTAGATATCTATAATGAGCGCTTAGCTTTAGTAGAGAAAGTTGCAGAGTATAAGCATAGAACTAATACTCCTATCTATCGCCCAGATAGAGAGTACGAAATTTTAGAGAGACTAAAAAAGATAAATAGAGAGAAAAATGGCATATTAACAGATAGTGCTATAGAAGCTTTGTTTATGGAGTTAATTAGTGTATCTAGAAATTTTGAGAGCGCAGAGTACATAGCATTTTTAGGGCCAGAGGGCAGCTTTACGCACCAAGCAGCAGAAGAGAAGTTTGGAAGATTGGGCAACTATGTACCTATTTCGTCTATTAGTGGTATCTTTAGAGAGGTTGCATCTAAAAAGGTTAAGTATGGAGTAGTTGCTATAGAAAATGGTAACGAAGGCATAGTTGGCGAAACGATAAATGGATTAAAGAAGTACGACTTAAAGATTGTTGCGGAGGTTGTTCTTAGTATTCACCACAGTTTTGTATCTACTCAAGAGGATCTTAAAAAGATTAAAAAAGTTTACTCAAAAGATATAGCGTTTGATCAGTGTAGAGTATTTTTAGAAGATTTTGGACTAGATAGGGTAGAGCTAATACCAGTTGAGTCAACAGCAAAAGCGGCGCAACTTGCAAAAGAAGAGCCAGATGCAGCAGCTATTTGCTCTGAGGTAGCAGCAAAGTTATATAATGTTCCAATAATATTTAAAAAGATAGAAGATAGCAAAGATAATAAGACTAGATTTTTTGTAATTAGTGACTCTATTAACGAAGCAAGTGGAAACGATAAGACTACAATTTTAGCACAGTTACCAAATAGACCAGGTGCATTAGTAGAGTTTTTGTTAGATTTTAAAGAGTCTAATATAGATTTAACTAAAATTAAGTCGCATATTATTGGTGGTGTATCTATGTTTTTTTTAGAGTTTAATGGCCACTACGAAGATGAAAATATAGCAAAAATTTTTAATAAACATAAGAGTTCTATTAAGTTTTTAGGCTCGTATGTAAAGGAATCAATAGATGTTTAATAGATATATAGAAGATATAAAAACTTACGAAGCAGGCAAGCCAATTGAGCTAGTTGTAAGAGAGTACGGAATTGCGCCAGAAGATGTAATTAAGTTAGCATCTAACGAAAATCCTCTTGGTTGTTCGCCAAAAGTTACAGAGGCAATTGCTAATAGTGCTTCTAAGGCATATTTGTATCCAGATGATAGTATGTTTGAGCTAAAAGAGTCTTTGGGGAAAAAGTATAATGTAGAGAGTAAAAATATAATTATTGGTGCAGGAAGTGACCAGATTTTAGAGTTTATTTCGCATGTAAAATTAAATACTAAGAGCTCTATATTAACAAGTGGCGTTACATTTGCTATGTATGATATTTATGCAAAGCAGTTTGGTGCTAAGGTTATAAAGACACCAAGTTATAAGCATATTGTAGGTGAATTTAAAGAGGCAATAGAGAAAAATAATCCAGATATCGTATATATTTGTACACCAAATAACCCAACTGGAGATGCGATAAAAAAAGAGGATGTTTTTAAGATAATAGAAGCAACTAGTAAAGACTCTTTAGTAGTAGTTGATTGTGCATATATGGAGTATGTAGAAGATAGCGAATATAAGTTAGAGCCAAAAGATTTTTTAGACTTTAGTAATGTTATATATTTAGGAACTTTCTCTAAAGCTTATGGGCTTGGTGGTATGAGAGTTGGTTATGGTATTGCAAACGAGACTTTAATTAATATTTTATATAAAGTTAGACCACCATTTAATATTACAACGCTATCGCTATTAGCAGCTATCGAGGCGAGTAAAGACGAAGATTTTGTTAAAAAAAGCATAACGCTAAATAAAGAGCAAATGCTCAGATATGTAGAGTTTGCAAATAGCAAAGGTATAGAGTATATTCCAAGCTCTACAAACTTTATTACATATCTATTTAGTAGTAAGTATAGCTCTAGTGATATTGCAAGTAATCTTATGAAAAAGGGTGTAATTGTAAGAGATTTAGCAAGCTATGGCTTAAATGCTATAAGAGTTACAATTGGGCAAGATTGGCAAAATAGTAGATTATTTGAACTTTTAGATAAGGAACTTTAGTGCTAAAAGCTATTTTGCTTGATAAAAAACCTAAAATCGAATTTAAGAGTAAAGAAGAGGATATAGAGTCTGTATCTATCGAAGATATAAAAGTAGCAATAGAGGCTTTAAATTTAAAATATAAAAGAGTAGATGAGCTAGATATTTACAATATTTTAAAATACATAGAGTCTTCTAATAAGGAGAGAGAGTGAATATTAAAGAGTACTCAATTAACGAGTTAGAAGAGCTATCTTCTAAGATAAGAGATAGAATTTTACAAACTGTTAGTAAAAATGGAGGGCACTTAAGCTCTACACTTGGTGCGACAGACTTAATAGTAGCAATGCACCATGTATTCGATGCTAAGAGGGACCCATTTATATTTGATGTTAGCCATCAAGCGTATGCGCATAAGTTGCTAACTGATAGATGGGATAGCTTTGAGAGTTTACGTCAATTTGGAGGAATTTGTGGTTACACTTCGCCAGATGAATCGGATTTTGATTACTATAAAGCAGGGCATAGCTCTACATCTATCTCTTTAGCTGTTGGGGCTGCAAAGGCAATTGCACTAAAGGGAGAAGATAGAGTACCAGTAGCTCTAATAGGCGATGGCTCTATGAGCGCAGGAATGGTTTACGAGGCACTAAATGAGCTAGGAGATAGAAAGTACCCAGTAGTTATAATTTTAAACGACAACGAAATGTCTATAGCAAAGCCAATTGGTGCTATAAGTAGGTACTTATCTAAGAGTATGGCTAGCCCGTTCTTTCAGAAGTTTAAGGGTAAAGTAGAGTCTATTTTAGAGCATATGCCAGAGGGTGCTACATATATGGCAAAAAGATTTGAAGAGTCTTTAAGGCTAATAACTCCTGGTATCTTGTTTGAAGAGCTAGGAATTGACTATATTGGTCCAGTAGATGGGCACGATATAGAGTCTTTAGTAGAGACACTAAAGATAGCAAAAGAGCTAAATAGACCAGTTGTAGTACATACACAGACAATTAAAGGCAAAGGTTACGAGATTGCAGAGGGGCCTCAAGAGCATTGGCATGGTGTTGGCCCATTTGATATTAAAAGTGGTAAAAGCTTAAAGAGTGGCTCTAAAAAAAGCGCGACTGCAATATATGGTGACTACCTTTTAGAGTTGGCTAAAAAGAATAAAAATATTGTAGGAGTAACAGCTGCAATGCCAGGTGGTACAGGGCTTAGTAAACTTTTAGAGGAGCTACCAGAGCGCTTTTGGGATGTAGCAATTGCCGAGCAGCATGCAGTAACTTCTATGGGGCCTTTGGCAAAAGAGGGCTTTAAGCCATTTTGTACAATATACTCTACCTTTTTACAAAGAGGGTATGACCAGATAATTCACGATATTTGTTTAATGAATCTAGGTGTTGTATTTGCAATTGATAGAGCAGGAATTGTAGGTGAAGATGGTGAGACACACCAAGGAGCATTTGATATTAGCTACTTAAGAGCAATACCTAATATGACTATAGCAGCACCTTGCAATGAGGAGAGTTTGCAAAATCTATTAGATTTCTCTTTAAGTTTTGATAGCCCACTTGCTATTAGATACCCTAGAGGCTCGTTTTTAGCAGATAATTTTAATGCTCCAAAATTCGAGTACGCAAAAGCGCACTTAATAGAAGATGGCGAAGATGTGCTATTTATAGGTTATGGTAATGGAGTAGGGCGTGCAATTGAGTCTAAAAAGTTACTAAAAAGCTTAAATCCAGCACTATTAGATTTAAGATTTGTTAAACCTTTAGATAAAGATATGTTAAGTATGCTTAGTAAAAAATATAAAAGATGGTATGTATTTAGTGATAGCTCATATATGGGTGGTGTGGCATCTGCTATTTTAGAGTTTTTAGAGGTAGAAGGCATTAAAGATGTTAACTTAAAGAGCTTTGAGTACCCAGATATTTTTATACCACATGGCAGTACAGTAGATGTAGAAGAGTTTTTAGGTATAACTCCAGAGCAGATAGCTAAGAGCATAGAAGAAAACTAATTATTGGAGCAAAAATGAGCGAGTATATTTTTACAAGTGAATCGGTAACCGAGGGGCATCCAGATAAGATGGCCGATCAAATAAGTGATGCCATTTTAGACTATATTATAGATAAAGATAAGAGCGCAAGAGTAGCTTGCGAAACACTTGTTAGTAACGGTTTTTGTATAATTACAGGTGAGTTAAAGACAACTACTTACGCGCCAATGCAAGAGATTGCAAGAGAGGTAATTAGAGAGATTGGCTATACAGATGCTACATTTGGGTTTGACTACAGAAGTGCAGGTGTATTAAATGGTATTGGTGAGCAGAGTGCCGATATTAACCAAGGGGTTGACCAAGACTCTGGAGAGATAGGAGCTGGCGATCAGGGCTTAATGTTTGGTTATGCATGTACCGAGACAAAAGAGCTTATGCCACTACCAATTTTACTTTCGCACAAAATTACATTAAAACTTGCAGAGGTTAGAAAAAATGGAACTTTGCCATATTTACGCCCAGATGGTAAAGCGCAAGTTAGTGTAATGTATAAAGATAATAAGCCAATCTCTGTTAAAACGGTAGTTGTTTCGACACAGCACTCACCAGATATAGAGCAAAAACAACTACATAAAGATATTATAAGAGAAGTTATACAAGAGGTTATACCAAAAGAGCTACTATCTGATGATGTGGTGTATCATATTAATCCTACTGGACGCTTTGTTATAGGTGGTCCTCAGGGTGATGCTGGCTTAACAGGTAGAAAGATTATAGTAGATACATATGGCGGTAGCTGTCCACATGGCGGAGGGGCATTTAGCGGTAAAGACCCAACCAAAGTAGATAGAAGCGCTGCATATGCGGCAAGATATATAGCAAAAAATTTAGTTGCAGCAGGCGTTGCAAATAGAGTTACAGTGCAGCTAGCGTATGCAATTGGTGTTGTAGAGCCAGTTTCTATTATGGTAGATACACATGGAGAAGATAGATATAGTAGCGAAACTTTACAAAAGTGTGTAAGAGATATATTTAGCCTTACACCAGCTGGAATTATAAAAGAGTTAGATTTACTAAGACCAATATATAGAAAAACTGCTGCATATGGACATTTTGGAAGAGAGCTAAAAGAGTTTACTTGGGAGAGATTAGACAAAGTAGATGAGATAAAATCCTACTTAGAGGCAAAAAATTAGCTTTTTTTTGTCAACTTTAAAAGAATATTTAAAATGTTGTGATATAGTATTATTACAACTTTATAAAAGGAGAAAAATATGGCAGTAATTATTACTGATAGTTGTATTAACTGTGCGGCATGTATTGATGAGTGTCCAGTAGAAGCAATCGTTGATGAGGATGATAACCCAACAGGTGAAGAGATTTACTATGTGCACGCTGATAAGTGTGTTGAGTGTGTAGGTTACCACGATGTACCAGCATGTGCAGAAGCATGTCCAACTGAGGGTTGTATTCAGTGGGATGATGTTGCAGATGGTTTACCAGCAGCAGAAAACAGAGGCGAGAAGGGTACTCCAGTTATAGAGGACTAATTTATTCTCTTTATACAGCTTCGCTTTTGCGAAGTTGTAACTTAAACTATTTATTTTATTAAAAATCATACAATACTTATTCTAATTAATATACAATTAAATTTTATTATGCTATTATCCCATCAAAATTTTAACTAAAGGCGCATACCTATGGAGCAAACATTATCAATAATTAAACCTGACGCAGTAGCAAAAGGTGTAATTGGAAAGATATTAGACAGATTCGAAAGCAATGGTTTAAGAGTAGCTGCACTTAAGAAGCTTCAGCTAACTAAAGAGCAAGCTGGTGAGTTTTATGCAGTACACAAAGAGAGACCTTTTTATGGTGAATTAGTAGAGTTTATGACATCTGGACCAGTTGTTGTATCTGTATTAGAAGGCGAAAATGCAATGGCTAAAAACAGAGAGTTAATGGGTGCAACTAACCCAAAAGAGGCAGAAGCTGGTACTATTAGAGCAGATTTTGCTGATAGCATTGATGCTAATGCAGTTCATGGAAGTGACTCATTAGAGAATGCAGCAATCGAGATTGCATTTTTCTTTAACAAAGAAGAGATCGTATAATTAAATGGAGATTAGCTTTTTAAAAATAAAGCAAAATCCATTAGAGATTGACTACTCTAAAGATAGCACCTCTATAGTAGGAACTTTAGAGAGAGTTAATCGCGATAGCGTTAAATTAATTAGTACTTTTAAAACATCTGTAGAAGTTATTTGCAATAGATGTGGTAAAGAGTATATGGTAGATGCTAACTATCCTTTAGAGCTACTTTTAAGCGAGGGTAGGTATAATAGCAATGAAGAAATAGATGTTGTTGAGTTTTTTGAAGGCAAAATAGATTTAAAATATCTTGCCGATAGCGAAATTGCATCTATTGAAGAGGGTTATAACTTTTGTGAAAGTTGTATAGATAACGAAGAGATATTAGAAATTGAATTTTAAGTAAAGGATAAAACATGGCAGTTCCTAAGAGAAGACATAGTAAAACTAGAGCAGCAAAGAGAAAAACACACTATAAAGCAACACTACCAAGACCAGTTAAAGATGCAGATGGTACTTGGAGAATGCCTCATAGAATGAACTTAACTACTGGCGAGTATAAGAGTCAAGACTAATTTATGAGTCAAGTTACAATTGCACTAGATGTAATGGGTGGGGATTTTGGTCCCGAGCCTATAATTGAAGGGCTTACTCAAGCTCTTGATGAAAAGATGTTTAAAGCCATTTTAGTTGGCGATCAAGACGAGATACTCTCTTACCTTCCACAATACTATTTAGATGATAACACTGTTGAGATATTAGACTGTAAAGATGTTATATCTATGAGCGACGCAGCTACTGATGCGCTTAGAAGAAAAGACTCATCTATTTATAAGGCAGTAGAGTGCGTTAGAGATAATAGAGCAAATGCTGTTGTTAGTGCAGGGCACAGTGGTGCTACAATGACACTAGCTACATTAAGAATTGGTAGATTAAAAAATGTTAATAAACCACCTCTTGCTACACTTATGCCAAATAAAAGTTCGCAAAAATCTGTTGTCTTAGATGTTGGAGCCGTTACTGATTGTAAGGCTAGAAATCTATATGAGTTTGCAATTATGGGTAGAGCATACGCTAAAGAGGTTATGAATATCTCTAATCCACGAATTGGATTACTATCTAATGGTGAAGAGGACAGTAAGGGTAACGAGCTAACTAAAGAGGCATTTCCTATGCTAAAAGAGCTAGATGGTTTTGTAGGAAATGTAGAGGGACGCGATATTTTTAATGGCTCAGTAGATGTAATAGTTACAGATGGCTTTACAGGTAATATTGTATTAAAAACAAGTGAGGGTGTTGCTTCTACTATAATTGATTTAATGCGTCAAAATATTAAAAAGTCTATTCCTGCAAAAATTGGTGCACTTTTAATGAAAAGAAAGGTGTTTACCAATCTTAAAAAGCAGATAGATTATGCAGAATATGGTGGAGCACCACTACTTGGAGTTAATGGTTGCGCAATAATTAGTCACGGTAGCTCAAATGCTAAGGCTATAAAAAATGCTATTTTCCAGGCAATTAAGTTTGCTAACTCTGATATAAATAGTAAAATAGAAGAAGAGCTTTTAGATAATAATTAGTTCTACTATAATTATTAAATCCCTACTATTTTAGGGGTTTATTACCTCTTTTTACCTATAAATTCATTAATTTTAAGTTTGTTTATATAAAGATTGCTTTTAGAGTAAAATATTGAATGTTTAGTATATAAGAGCATTTAAGCTCTTATATTACTATTAGCGGTAGTATCCGCGGTTTTCCCTCTCTTGATCGTCCATCTCTTTACCAATCATAGCACCTGCAACTGCGCCACCTGCTGCTCCAATCATTGCGTCTCTATGGTTACCTACCATTCCGCCTGCAACTGCACCAACAGTAGCACCTGCTACCGCTCCACCAGCTGTATTAGAAACAGCACAACCACTAAACATAGAAGATATAGTTAAAACTGCTAATGCAGAGATAATTAATTTTTTCATTTTTGACTCCTTTTTATTTATATTTAAATTATAGCAAATAATTGTGGCAAAATTGTATAGTGAGAAAAAAAATTTAAATTTAATAAGATGATATAATGAAATTAAATGTTATTATATGGCTTGCATTGGAGATATTTTAGAAGTAGAGATTTTACTCTACTTCTGCATCGATAACATCGTCGTCATCTTTTTTTGCATCTGCTTGCTCTGCATTGCCTTGGTTAGTTGCTGCGCTTTGTGCTAGCTTTTGGTTAATCGTATTTAACTCGTTTACTTTTGCTTCTATTTGCTCTTTGGTTGCACTTTCGTCTTTAATTAGTGCTTCTAGCTCTGAAATAATCTTTTCTGCTGCCTCTTTGTCGGCTGCTTCTACTTTGTCGCCAAGCTCTGTAATAGCTTTTTTAGTTTGGTGAATTAGAGCATCTGCTTGGTTTTTAGTTTCTACTAAAGCTTTTCTTGCTTCGTCTTCTGCTTTGTTAGCTTCGGCTTCTTGAACCATTTTTTCTATCTCTTCTTCGCTTAATCCGCTTGAACCAGTAATTTTAATCTCTTGTGATTTACCAGTTGCTTTATCTTGTGCGCTAACTGTTAAGATACCGTTTGCATCAATATCGAATGTTACCTCAATTTGTGGTACACCTCTTGGTGCTGGTGTAATACCGCTTAGCTCGAACATACCTAAAGATTTGTTATCTTTAGAGAACTCTCTTTCGCCTTGTACTACATGTATGCTAACTGCTGGCTGATTGTCTTCGGCAGTAGAGAATACTTGAGACTTCTTAGCCGGAATTGTTGTCCCCTTTTCGATTACTTTAGTTGTAACTCCACCTAGTGTTTCGATACCAAGACTTAGTGGTGTAACATCTAAAAGTAGTACATCTTTAACATCACCAGTTAATACACCACCTTGAATTGCCGCACCAAGTGCAACTACTTCGTCTGGGTTAACAGATTTATTTAACTCTTTGCCAAAGAATGCTTTAACCTTCTCTTGAACAAGTGGTACTCTAGTTGAACCTCCCACCATAACAACCTCTTTAATTTCGCTAGTACTTAGACCAGACTCTTTAAGAACCTCGCTAATTTTAGTAATTGTTTTCTCTACTAAATCTTCTATTAGGCTCTCGAATTTTGCTTTTGTTAATTTAAGTACTAAGTGCTTAGGCCCAGTTGCATCTGCTGTAATAAATGGTAAGTTAATCTCTGTTTCGTTAACTGTAGAAAGCTCTTTTTTAGCATTTTCTGCCGCCTCTTTTAATCTTTGAAGAGCCATCATATCGCCAGTTAAATCTATACCATTTTCGTTTTTAAACTCTCCTGCAATGTAGTCGATTACTCTGTTATCAAAGTCGTCTCCACCCAAGAATGCATCACCACCTGTTGATAGTACCTCTACAACACCATCGCCTGTTTCTAGAATTGTAACATCAAATGTACCACCACCAAGGTCGTAAACTGCAATGTTTTCGCTATCTTTTTTATCTAATCCGTATGCAAGTGCTGCAGCTGTTGGTTCGTTTATAATTCTTAAAACATTTAAACCAGCAATTGTACCAGCCTCTTTAGTTGCTTTTCTTTGTGCATCGTTAAAGTATGCTGGAACTGTAATAACAGCATCTGTTACACTTTGCCCTAAGTAAGCTTCTGCATCTTCTTTTAGTTTCATTAAGATTTTTGCACTAATCTCTTGTGGTGTGTAAACTTTACCATCAATCTCGATTGCACATGCACCATTTTTATCTACAACACCATATGGTAGTCTCTCTTTTGCCTCTTGTGCTTTGTCTTCGTTGCACATTAACCCCATAATTCTTTTAACTGAGTAAACAGTCTTTTGTGGGTTAGTTACCATTTGTCTTTTTGCTGTTTCGCCAACTAAAACTTCGCCTTTGTCTGTAAATGCTACAATAGAAGGTGTTGTATTTCTACCCTCTTTGTTTGCTATAATTTTACTTTCGCCATTTTCAAAAATAGCCATTGCAGAGTTAGTTGTACCTAAATCTATTCCTATTGGTTTTGCCATAATTATCTCCTTATTTAAATATTAGTTGCATTATACACTCTTTGTAAAAATTAAAATGCAACCTATGTTGCATCTTACTTACAAGTTGCTACCATTGTAGCTCTAAGTAGTCTCTCTTTTAGTTTGTATCCCTTTTGTAACACTTGAACAATCTGTCCACTTTCGTGCTCGTTGCTCTCTAGTTGTGTAACTGCTTGGTGGAACTCTGGGTTAAATTCGCCGCTAGCTTCTACCTCTTCTACTCCATGTTTTTTAAGAATAGATAGTAGCTGATCGTAAGTTAGGTTCATACCCTCTTTAATTTTTTCTACTGCTTGGCTACTCTCTTCTACGCTATCTACTGATTTTAGTGCATTTTCAAATGTATCTAATACAATTAAAAGATCTTTTGCAAATGCTTCGTTAGCATATATTAAAGAGTTGTTTTTCTCTTTTTCTAATCTTTTTTTATAGTTTTCAAAGTCTGCGTGTGCTCTTAAGTATTGATCTTTTTGAGCCTCTAGCTCCTCTTGGCACTTAGTAAGCTCATTCTCTTCGCTCTCGTTGCTATCTTGAGTATCGCTATCTTCTACACTGCTTTCATTTGTACTCTCTTCTTGCGCTTGTAAAATCTCTTCTTGAGTCTCTTTATCTTCGTTGCTCATAGAAACCTCCTTATTAAATTTTGCAAATTATAGTATATTGAGTAATATTTGTCAAGTTCTAATATAGTATATAGACTAAAGATAGTTTATATAAGTTGACTCAACTTTGTAAAACAGAGCGTAAAATAGGTGCTTTTAATAGTAATTATTTTAAAAAAATTAGTAGATTTATAAAAATGTAGAGTATTTTGTAAAGAGGGGGGAATTAGTTTCTAATTCCTAATGCCTCTTTAACTTCGTTAAACTTAGCAAAGTCTTTCTTTCTAAGGTATCTCATTAGTCTTCTTCTTTGACCAACAAGTTTTAATAGACCAAGTCTAGAACTGTGATCTTTTTTATTTGTTTTTAAGTGCTCTGTTAAATATTTAATTCTCTCTGTTAAAAGAGCTACTTGTACCTCTGCTGAACCTGTGTCTTTGTTATCGCGAGCAAATTGAGAAATAATCTCTGCTTTTTTCGCCGAATCTAAAGCCATAGTGACCTCCTGATTGGTTTTTATTTTGAACTGAAATAGTACCTAAATAAAGCTAAAATGTAAATAAAGGCAGTTAAAATATCTGTTAAATGATACTTTTATTTAAAATAGAGTAAAATAGTCCTAATTAATACAGAAGGATATAGATGCTATTAACAAGAGCTAGCGAGTATGCTTTGTTAACACTAGATGTTATTATAAAATCAGATAGAGCACTAGGCTCGGAGTATTTGGCAAAAGAGCTAAATATATCTAAAAGTTTTTTAGCAAAGATTTTACAAAACTTAACAAAAGCAGATATTTTAGAGTCTAAAAGAGGAGCGCAGGGCGGATATGTTTTAAAAAAAGAGCCTCAAGATATATCTATTTATGCTATAATTGAGGCTTCAGAGGGTAAAAGACCTGTAGTATTTGATTGCCACTCTTACGCAGATACATGCCCAAATGGTGCGGTAGGAAGTTGCTCTATATCGCCATTTTTAGCCAGATTTCAATTTAAAATAGATAACTATTTAAAAAATATAACACTTAAAGAGATGTATTAATGAACCAAGATTTTGATTATGTATTTCATCTATCTCATATAGATTTAGATGGATATGGCTGCCAATATTTAAGCACAAAAGTATTTAATAATATAAATTGCTACAATGCAAACTACGGTACCGAAGTTACCCAAAGATTAGAAGAGATTATAGAAGATATTAAAAAGTTAGAAAATATTAAACCGCTAATTTTAATAACAGATTTAAATTTAACAACAAAAGAGGCTAACTCTCTAGAGAAAGCTGCACTTAAAGTTGGTGCAAAAATTGTATTGCTAGATCACCATGCTACTGGTGCTAATGCTGCTGATAAGTTTGCTTGGTATAACCTAGATACCACAAAATGTGCAACACTAATTACATACAACTGGCTAAAAGAGCACTTTAATTTCGATAAAGATAGCGAATATTTAGCGATTGTAGAGGCTATAAATGCAATAGATATTTGGGTAGATGATAGCAAATATTTTAGTTACGGCAGAGTACTATTAGGTATGATAAGTGGAGCAAGAGAGATAAATAGAGTTGTTTTTGCAAATAACGATAGAGAGTACAAATATAACTTAATAGATAAAGCAAAAGATGTACTAAATAGCACCAAGCTAGAAGAAGCGCCAATAGTATTTGACGATAAGCTACACTTTATAAAGAAAGACTTTTTTAGAAAAGATAAAAACGATACAAAAGATAATTTAGTTGCAACTTATATAACAGATATATTAAGCGCAAATAAAGAGAGTATGAGCATAACTTATAAAGGCAAAAAAGGGATATTAACATACCAAACTGGCAATACATCGCTAATTGGTAATAACTTTTTAGTGTGTAATGATGATTTCGATTTCTATATGGATGTAAACTCTAGAGGTGGCTTTAGCCTAAGAAGTAACAATAAACTTAATGTTTCTAAAATGGCAGAGGCTGTTGGTAATGGCGGTGGGCATCCAAATGCGAGTGGTGGTAAGATAGAGAACTATAAAGATTCGTTTGTGTATGCAAAATTAAGAGAGTTTGTACAAAATTATTTAGATTCAAAGGGTGGTAAATGAGTAAAATATTAACTATGCTTAAGCTACAACAAGAGCTTAACGACAATACTAACGGCTTAAATTGGGAGAATGGAGTAACAAATAAGGGTAAAAAAATAGATTGGCGAAGATGTATCTACCTAGAAGCAGCAGAGCTAGTAGAGAGCTACCCATGGAAGCACTGGAAAAACATAGATGCTTCGCCAGATTACGAGAATATTAAAGTAGAGCTTGTAGATATTTGGCACTTTGTAATGAGCGAAATTTTAAGAGTAAACAAGCTAGAAGAGGGCAACACAATAGTGGAGCTCTCTTCTAATATAGAAGCAGCAATAAGTACTATTAGCGCACAAAAAAGAAGCGATTTCTACGAAGAGATAGAACTAGTAGAGAGCTTTATACAAAAACTATTTTGCGACTTTAAATTAATAGATTTTACTAAAAGTTTTTACGAGCTTTGCTATACAATTGGGCTAGATTTTGACTCTTTATATAACCTATATATTGGTAAAAATATCTTAAACAAATTTCGCCAAGAGCATGGCTATAAAGAGGGTACATACATAAAAATATGGAATGGCAAAGAGGACAATGTAGTAATGCAAGAGATACTAAATAGCTCTAATACAGTTACCCCACAAGAGCTTTATACTAAATTGCAAGAGGCTTATAGTAAGCTCTAAGGTAGCACTTAGTAGCATATTAAATTTATTAATAGGAAAGATTATGTATTTAACTAATGAAAGCAAACACGAATATAGATTTAAAGACCATGGACCGAAATATTTAACAAATGGCGATAATATAGATTTAGGAATTGTTGTTATTACTCCAAATGAGGAGCATCCTTGCCATATGCACGAGCATCAAGAAGAGTCTTTTTTAGCGCTAGAAGGCGAGTGCGAAGTGTGGGTAGATGGAGAGCTTGTGGTACTAAAGCAGGGAGATTATTTAATATGCGAAAAAGGTGAATCGCACTACTTTAGAAATGTAACAGATAAAAACTTTAAAGCCGTATTTATAAAAGCTCCTCATCTTGATTTTAAAGATAGTGTATATATAAATTGGAAACCAGGCGAAGAGTTTGATAAAACTAAAATAATAGAGAAATAATAGGTAAAATTTTGAAATCTATTATTTTTATATGTTTAGGAAACATATGCCGTTCGCCACTAGCCGAGGGCGTTGCAAAGGCAAAAGCAAAAGAGTATGGGCTTAAAATTATAATAAAATCAGCAGGATTATCTACATACCATAATGGCGAAAATCCTTGCAAAGTTTCACAAAATCTTGCTAAAAAACATGGAATTGATATAAGCACTATTGTCTCAGAACATATTGGCAAATTTAATCTAAATAGCTTTGATTTAATAGTCGCTTTAGATAATAGCAATAAACAACAACTACAAAAATTAGGCTATAGCAATGTTAAATTACTTGGCAATTTTGGATTTAACGGCAAAGATGTAGCCGACTTATACTACCACCCTCAAAAAGAGAATGAGGTGTGGAGTATGATAAATACTGCTATAGATAATATTTTTAATGGCTAATTGCATTAGTTTTACTAAAAAATAATTTGGGTTAAATTCCTGGTGCTTTCCACATAGAAAGAGTTACACCTTCATCAACAAGTTCAAGCTGTTTTTCATAAGCTTTTTCAAACTTCCTTCTTAACTCTTTATAAAGTTGATTATTTTTCATATCTGGTTTATAACTCTTTTCATATTTTACCATAACTTTAACTGCTTTTTCCAAACTCTCATAAACACCCAAAGCCACTGCACAATATATTGCTCCTCCCAAACTTGTAGCCTCTTTTACAACAGGAACTATAACCTCTTTTCCTAAAACATCACTAACTATTTGACACCAAAGTTCACCTTTACTTGCACCTGCTGCAAAGATGATTTTATCATTTTTTATAGCTGAAAATTTTTCTATCTTTTCCAAGTTTATGGCACTTACTATGGCTGCATTTTCTTCTAAGCTTCTAAACATTGAAGAGATATTGCAAACTTTTGGATCTATTGAAAGATTTAAAAAAGAGGGACTTGCATGATACCATTTGCCATACTTCATACTATCACTAAAGATAGGGATGATTTCATGTGAGCCAACAGGAACTTTTTTTGCCATTTCTTCTAACTCTTCATAACTTTTTCCACAACCAAAAGCATCTCTAAACCATCTCATAACAAGTCCGCTAAAAAAGGTTATCCCCTCTGCTTGACTTACTCCTTTTACTACATGAGGATTTACTCTGATGCTCATATCTTTTGGAGGCTTTATAGTTGAAGGGATATTTACAACTTGTTGCCAAAAACTTCCTCCCAAAACTGCACTATCTCCAACATTTACAAGTCCAAGTCCTAAAGTTCCAAGTTGAACATCTCCTCCACCCATCACAACTTTACAATCCCTAAAACCAAACTCCTCTTTAACCTCTCCTACTATCTCTCCACTCTCATAAACTTTAACAAATATATCATCTTTTAATCCGACCTCTTTCATAAAAGATTTGTCCCACTCTCTTTTTTCCAAAGAAAAAATCCCACTTGTTCCTGCATTTGACGGTTCAACTGCTAAAACTCCACAAAGTTTAAAGAGTATCCAGTCACTAAGCATCGTTATATATTTTACTTTTTCATAAAGTTTTGGTCTATGATTTTTTAACCAAAGTATCCGAGGTATAGCACCAAGTGCAAAAGTTTGCCCACTTATCTCATAAAACTTTTCCTCAATACCTTTATACTTTTCTTTTAAAAACTTTACTTCATTACCCGCTCTAGCATCAACATTTGCAACTGCCCAAATCTCTTTTTTATTCTCATCATATAAAACTATACCCTCTCTCATACTTGAGCTGGTTATTGCACTTATATCATCTTTTTTCAAGTTAGCATCTATCAAAGCTTTTTCTATACACTCTAAAACTAACTTCCAGTTTTTTTCATAGTCAAAATTCATAGAGTTTGCAACACCCTCTTCCTCTGTATGCTCCCACTCTATCTGATAAACACCTTTTTCTTTTCCACTCTCATCAAATATAACTGCCCTTACACTCCCCGTTCCAGCATCTATGCTCATAAAGTATTTCATTTTTTTGCCTTTAACTTTGCTTGTTCAAGTTCCCAATACTCCATCTTAAAACACTCCTCTTGGCTTATACTCTCATATCCTCCATAAGCTCTTGCATCAAATATAGCTTCTATTGTATGTAAAACTATATCCTCTATGATTTTACACTCTTTATCATCTTTTCCAAAAGTTATTATTCCATACTCTTTTACTACTGCCCAGTTTGGGGCAGGGTTTATCATGATTTCATCTTTTTTATACTTGTTAAAATACTCTTTATACTCTTTTATAAACTCATCTATCTCTTTTTTAAAGTCACTCTCTAAAAAAACAGGAAATCTTTTTGTTCTAAGTATATGTTCTGGAGTGAGTATCCCAAATCTATGAGGATTTTCAAGTTTTGAAAACTCTTTTGCCATATATGAGTTGTTTATCTTGATGCTAACTTCATATCCCTTTTTTTCACTTATATAATTTTTTAGTAAAGCTATATCAAATGGTGGTTTATTTATCTCTAACTGAGCTTTTGTAACAGCTTCTATCATCTTGTCATAAGAACTTTTTGAATCATCACCAAATGTAAAAACACCATGATTTAAGAGTATGATCCCTCCTAACTTTTCCCACTCTAAATCTTTACTCATTTGATAAACTTTTTTTGCCAAAATAAACCCCGGCATCACATAAGGTACTATCAAAAAGTCACTAAAAAGCTTTTTTAAAACTTTTTGACCATCTTTAGAGTTTGAAAGTGTAACTATCGCATCTGCATGAGTGTGATCGACATATTTAAAAGGTATGATAGCATGAAGTATAGCTTCAACTGAAGGATTTGGTGCTTTTTTATCACTCATAGCCTCTCTTTGAAGTTTTACCATATCACTATCACTCAAAGTTTCAAGTTTTGCCATATCTTGTAAAACTTTCAAATCAACCGGAGAAAATCCCTCTTTCTCTATAGTAGCCAAATCCCAACCACTACCCTTTACATAAAGAGTTCCATCTATCTTAACAGAAGTATTTCCACCTCCATGTAAAACTAACTCATCACTTGCACCTAAAAGTCTTGATGTATAAACCCTTAAAGAGAGTTCATCCATATCTTTTGCTATATTTGTATCATATAAGTTTTTCATAATAACCCCATATTAAAATTATTAATATATTAACATTTTTTTATTAACATATACTCGTAGTTAAAATTTAAGCTCTAATCCTACACCTACATCTTTAATTTTAGAGTATTTAGATAGCTTAATTTTATATTTTAGGCTTGTGCAGTGGCATGGGTGCATTGTTTTAATATTTTGCTCTTTAAAGTATTTTAGAGTATTAGTTGCTTGAAGAGTACTTGGCTTTAGCAAGTGGAAACCACCTATAATATCTATAATTTTATCTTGTTTGCATACTTTTTTAGCATGTTCTGCTAAAAAATATCTATCTATTAAGGTGTTGTTATCAACTAATACTTTTATATGCATTTTGTATCCTTAGAGTTTAAGTGTATTGTAACACTTTTTATGTGTATTTAACAACAGTTGTAAATAATACACAAACCAAAAGTTTGACTAAAAGTATTAAAGCAAATTTTAAAAGTGGATTTTCAAGGTCCTGATTTTAGGTAGAAGGGTTTTTTGTTTATTGGTTAATTTTGTTTGACATCAATTTTAAGTTAAATATTTTATGATAAAATTTGCTAAAATTTTGGTAAAGGGATAGTATGGAGTTAAGTAATTTAGAGACAGTGCAAGTGCCTAATGCTACTGTAGAGTTTAAGAAGGGATTAATGGGTAGTGTACCTACTTATGTTTTTAGTTGTGTAAATGGTGGGCACCCTATGGTTAATGCAATGGCTGGGCTTGCAATGCTTAAAGATGGCGAGCAGTTAGTAATGTATAACCACTGTGCGCCAATGGGGCTTTACCCAAAGATAGAAGCAGATTTTAGTTATACTCATCAAGAGATGCCAAATGGTGCAACACAGATTGTATTTTCTAAAAAGAGCAATGCTCAAGGTGCAACAGATTTTAGCTCTACAAGTTGTAGCGGCGGGTGTGGCTGATGCACAATAGTTTCATATCTTTTTAGATATGGACTATATTTATACTTTTAATACTCTTTTTTATTCTATTTATATTTATTTCTGTATTGGCAGTATTACAAGCAAGCTCGCAATAACAATTAAGCACATTCTTATAAGTGTGTATATGTCTAAAATTTGTTGCCTAGCATGTAAAGATCTCTACGATAAATTAGATATCTCTTAGCCTTTTTTCTTTTGCAATTTTAATTTTTTGAGTTAGTCTTGATTTGGGATAGGATTATGTTTTAGTCTTGTAAACTTGTAATAATTATATAACCAAAAAGATTGTCTAAAGAGCACAAGTATATTTAAAAAGTGGATATTCAACGTCCGAACATTCCTCCTAAAAGTTTGCTTAAAAACTCTATAAAATTCATCTTATTTCATAAGTTCTATCCTGTTGTAACATATTCCAAATAACTCTGACTAGATGTCTAGCTAAAGAGCGTATTGCCTGTTGGTATCTTTTGCCTTCACTTATCTTTTTATTTGCTATTGGCTACTTTGTTTTGTTAGCATATGTCCTCTTAATAGCTTTTGTAACAACAATTCTTCTACATTTTGTCTTGAATCAAAAATAGCCATAATATAAACAGTGTCATTTTCAATTTTATACATAATCCTCCAAGGCTCCGCAATGAGTTCTCTATAAATAGTAATACCCTCTTTTAGAAGTTCAGGGACAACTCTACCTCTTAAAGGAAAAAAGTT
>CAZFCZ010000077.1:0-12839 GCA_964517485.1 uncultured Nitratifractor sp.
GGTAAACGGATTGGTACCCATTTTATATCTTACATGGTGCTTGATCTTGTCTGCACGAATTGCGACTGCCTGGTGAGGCTCACCCAATGGAATTGGCATATCGTAAAGCAGCTGCATCTTCTTGCCGCGAACATCGATCAACTGGTGGTTCTGCGGGTGTAATGGCCCGATCTCGTTAAATCTGTCAATGGCAAGCTTGTTCAATGCAATGATGTAATCTCCCTGAGGATCTTCCGTTTTTCCTTCCATTCCACAAAGGTGTCCAATATTATAGTTAACATTTTGTCTATCAGCAACTTTACAAGTTAAGTAGTTCCATCTTACAACTTGACTATCAACATAAAGAGATGTATAGATTTCACCATCTGTTTTCCACTTTGGTCCATATTGGTTATGTAGTGGTCCAAGGCCAAGCTCTGCCTGACAATGTGCTGCTTTTTTAAGGTCTAAAATAGGAATACCGTATGGGTCTTTACCAGCATACTCTTTAGCATCAATTAGCTTTTTAATTTTATCCCAACTATAAACTGTTGCATGCGTATCTAGTTTACCACAAACTACAATATATTTACCGTCTGGGCTTACATCAACGCCGTGCGGAGATTTTGGCTCAGGTATTAAGAAAAGTGCGTCATTTTTAACCGCAACATCAATTGGAATAACTCTATGGTCATTAACAATTTTTACATTTTTATCATCTTTTGCAAGTTCAGCTAACTTTTTCCAGTTATATACATGCAAGAAGTCTGTATCATTTCTACTCATACCAGCTTCAAATGGAGGTAAACCTTTTTCGATACCACCAGTATATAGCTCTGAGTTAAAGCTGTTTGTAAAACCCCAACCGGCACTTGCTGCTTTACCAGAGTCTGATAAGTCTTGCATATATGGAGGCATCTCAATAGTAAACGATTTTTTAGGCTCAATTTTACCTTCGTCGTGATTAAACTTCCATACTGTTACACCACCACGATATGTCTCTGCATACTCTTCGATTGGGTGATAGTTGTTATCAAGTGGTGCACCATATTGACACGCTTCTAATATGTGCTCACTATTTGGAGTAAAAAATGCCCCTCCGTGGTCGCTTTTAAATACCGGGTTTACAACAATTTGTTTTGTAACAAAGTCACTTAAATCAATTACTGCGAGTCTTGGGTTTGCTTTGTCATTAATTACAAGCCACTTACCATCATACTTACCATCAGTCTCTGAAATCGCAGGGTGATGCGTGTCTCCCCAAGTTATCTCTTTACCTCTAATATTACCTTGTGCTAATATCTTTTTAGTATCGTCATCATACCCCCAGCCTTGCCAAGGTTCTGGCGTAAATACACCAATATATTTTAAAATCCTCATAGATGGCACACCATATACCATTACTTGCCCACTCTGTCCACCTGAACTAAATACAATATACTTATCTCTACCACCACTTGGTGTATATGTTTTAGCTGCTGCTAACATATCTGCTTGAGACAAGCCTCTCTCTTTCATTACCTTCTCTACTTCACTCTCACCATATGTAAAAGTTGTCACTAAAGCAGTTGTTGCAACAAAAGAGAGGAGTTTTTTAGAAATAGAACTCATAACTCCCCCTTTATTTAAATTGATATTTAGTGATAAATCATAAATATTTAACACTACAATCAAATTATATTATATGTCAAGTCGCTTTTAAGTCGCTAGTAGTAAAAAAGTTAAAATTATTCTATAACTATCGAATATCCGAGTTTTCCGTGTGTTTTAATTATATTAACTGGCAGTTTTTTTCTAAGTTTAAATACTAAATTTTTAAGCGCAGATGGCGTAGCATCATGAAAAATATCTAAGTAACTTTCAATCTTCTGCCGTGTTACCAAAGTATCTTTATTTGCTAAGAGCAATTCTATAAACTCTACCTCTTTTTTTGTTAAAAGTATCTCTTTTTTGCAATATATAAGTAATCTATTTTTGCTATCGTAAAATAGCTCATCATCTAATTTAATACTGCTTTTTTTACTCTCTTTTAAAATTTTTGCACACTCGCTTAGTGCACTCTCTAAAATATCTTCTCTTACTGGTTTTACAATATACTCGACTAAAGATAGCTTTATAGACTCTAATAGCAACTTTTGGTCAGTATAAGCACTTGTTACAATAATTGGAGTATTGTTATCTTTTTTTCTAACCTCTTTTATAAACTCTAACCCATTTAGTCTTGGCATCTTAACATCTGTTATTATTATATCTGGCTGATATTTTAGATACAGCTCTATCGCCTCTTGCCCATCTTTTGCGCTAATTACATCTTTTACATAAAATTTTAATAATCTTGCAAAACTCTCTCTAATTTGGCTATCGTCTTCGGCTAAAAGTACAACACTACTATTTAAAGTTATTTTATATATTTCGAGCACTTTTTACCTTTTTATTTCTATCATAACAAAAAAAGATGCTAAAATATTTGTGCAAAATCAATTTTTGAGGTAGTATGAAAAACTTTAGTTTTACAAAAAGATATATCTTAGCACTAAGTATTATAGCAATACTCTCTACACTTGCTTACTTTAATATGAACCACCTAATAAGTAGCCAATACAGCAGTGGAAATATTATTAATATTAGTGGAAAACAGCGTATGCTTTCGCAACAAATCTCTTTGCACGCAATTTACTACAAAACTAAAACTCTTAAAGAGAACATTAAACTAATGGAAAAAAACCACAACTACCTTATAAGTATGCCAATGAATCAAGAGCTAAAAGATCTTTACTTTGGTAACAAAATATCTATAGATAAAAATAAAAAAGACTACATTAACGAAATATCAAAACGAGTAAAAAGTGACTATATTCAAGAGCCAATAATGCTAGATAAAAAGGTAAGAGCCTATCTAGATCAAGCAAAAAACTTTCTTGAAACAAGAAGTGGCAATAGCCTAACTTATCTGCTTACAAACTCGAAACCACTACTGCAAGATTTAGATAAAGCAACATCTCTTTATGTAAAAGAGGCTCAAAAAAACACTAAACTACTTATTAAAGTAGAGCTTTATATATTTATCTTAACGCTGCTAACTCTACTATTTGAAGCACTATTTATTTTTCGTCCTGCAAATAAAAAGATAGTAAATGACAAAATTACAATAACAAAAGAGAAAGAGTACTCAAATACAGTTATAGAGTCTAGTACAAATGCCATTATTACCCTCGATAGAGAGTTAAAAATTATAACATTTAACAAAAAGGCCCAAGAGATATTTGGATACACAAAAAATGAGCTTAAAAATACTATATCTTTACAAAAAATAATACCTACACTTAAAGAGAAAAATATACAACAACTTCTAAAAAGAATAGAAGACGATAATATCTACACAACACAAGAGCTAATGGGGCTTAACAAGAGCTCTAAGGAGTTTCCTATTCGTATCTCTTTTGGTATTAGTAAAGAAGAGAACTCTTTGCTAATTGTAGCAAATATACAAAATATCGAGCAAGAGAAATTAAAAGATAAAATAGTTCAGCACCAAGCCAAATTTGCTGCCCTAGGAGAGATGATAGCAATAATAGCACACCAGTGGAGACAACCTCTATCGCAACTAAACTTTAACAACTTATATATAAAAAAGATAACCACCAACAAAGATATTATTAACGAAATTAAAAATAACGAAGATATCATAAGCTTTATGTCAGAGACAATTAAAAATTTCGAAGACTTCTACAAAAAAAGCGACAATCAAGAGTTTAATCCAGCAAAATCGGTAGAGCAAGCTCTTAAAATAGTAGATAGCATTATTAAATTAAAAGAGATAAATCTAAATAAAGAGTTTTTTGCAAAATCTAATATATATGGAAACCCAAATGCCCTTGCACAAGTAGTTTTATCGATTTTACAAAACTCTTTAGATGTTATAAAATCTAGAAATATAGAAAATCCATCTATATCTATAACAACAAAAGAGGACGCAAATACTCTATACATTACAATCTTAGATAATGCTGGTGGCATTAAAAATGAGCATATAGATACAATATTTCAGCCATTTAAATCTACTAAAACAGTTGCATCAACAGGAATTGGTTTATATATGAGCCGCCTTGTAATTAACGAAAAATTTAAAGGCACAATAGAAGCAAACAATAGCCAATTTGGTGCGCTCTTTACAATTAAAATTCCTTTATAAAGAACTATTTAAAGATATTTGGGTATAATGGCGCTCATTTTCTATCTCTATAAGAAAACGAAAATGAATATTAAAGAAAGGACAATTTATGCCAAAAATGAAGAGCGTAAAGGGTGCTGTTAAGCGCTTTAAAGTTAAAAAAAGTGGTAAAATTAAACGCGGTACAGCGTATAGAAGTCACATTTTAACAAAAGTTGACGGAAAGCATCACAGAGGAATGAGAAAAGACAAACATGTTGATGCAGTAGATGCTAAAAACATTAAAGAGATGATAGTTTAACTATTTAACCAACTCCCCATACTGGGCAAGTTTAGAGACAATCTAACACCTAGGTAAAACTAAGGTCAAGAAGAAAGGAACATAAATGAGAGTAAAAACAGGCGTAGTAAGACGCAGAAGACACAAAAAACTTTTAAAACAAGCAAGAGGCTTTTATAGTGGTAGAAGAAAGCACTTTAGAAAAGCAAAAGAGCAATTAGAGCGTTCATTAGTTTACGCTTATAGAGATAGAAAGCAAAAGAAAAGAGAATTCAGAAAATTATGGATTATCAGAATTAATGCAGCAGCAAGACTAAACGATATTAGTTACTCTCGCTTAATGCACGGTTTAAAATTAGCAAACATCGAACTAGATAGAAAAATCTTAGCAGATATGGCTATGAACGAACCAGCAAGTTTTACTAAAGTTGCAGAAGCAGCAAAAGCAGCTTTAAACTAAGTAACTCTACTCTCCTCTTGGAGAGTTAGCTTTATTACAAACCATCTACACTTTTTTCGATATCAGTAGCCATATCCTCTAAATCTTTACTAAATTTTTCTAAAAAACTTTTTGTTTTTTGAGTATCTATTATAATTTTATCTTTATCTGCTTTTACACCTAAATCTTCGCTAGTTAGTCCACTATTTTTCTCTTTAAGTTTTGTTGTCTCTCTTTTTAATATGCCAGATAGCGCATCTAAGAACTCTTTTGTCTTTTTAGGCTCTATTACAATTTTGCCATCACTTGTAGTGTTAATTCCTAATTTATCTAAAATCTTTTTCTCTTTTTTCTCATCTTCTAGCTCTTTATTTGTTTTAAGAACTAGCGGTGAGTCTTTAGCAATCTCTACACTCTCAATATCGCCAGACTCCTTTTTAGTGCTATTGCACGCTAATAGCAAAGGTAAAACTACCAATAGTGTTAATATAAATTTAAAATTTTTCATAATTACCCCTTTATTTAATTATATCATATTTTAGTGGGGAAAAAGTAGATTCATCTCTCCAAATAGCTTATGTGCCTCTTTAGAACGAATAAAAGATACATTAAACGGGTGCTCTGTTATAATATATCTCTGCTTTGGCGTAAGTTTATTTATAATCTCTTTAGCGTGAGTCCCAAATAAAATTAGTTCTATATCTTTATCTATAGCATCTAAAAGGTGCTTTATAAATGGTCTCCACTGCTTAACATGGTAGCTAGAGCTCTTTTTGTCTGTAAAAATTAAAGCGCTATTTAAAAGCAGTACACCAGCTCTTTGAAAGTTATCTTTTAACTCGCCCATAGAGTTAATTAAGTCGTCTCTTTTAGTGTGCATTATAGCATCTTTGGTTGTATTATTAACATCTAGCCTACCCATATTAACAAGTAGCATCTTCATAAAGTTTCTAAGACTTGTTGCCCTATTTACCTCTTTGCTTAATCCATTTTCGCTAAAAATGCTCTTAACTGCGCCATCTATAAATGCATAGCCTATTGCGCTCTGCTCTCTTGGGTATGGGTCTTGTCCAAATAAAATATACTTAACATCGTCTCTTTTAAGGGTCCTAAATGCATTAAATAGTCTGCCACTACTTGGTATATACTCTTGGCTTAAAATAAGCTCTATATAGCTTTTATCTAACTTTAAAGTCGCCTCTAGTATTATATCTTGCCACGAGCTATCTACTCTATCTTTTAAAAACTCTTTAACTAGCTCTTTCATACTGCTACATCTAGTGTTACTAAAATAAAGAAAATAAACCCTAAATAGCCATTTACAGTAAAGAATGCTCTATCTATTTTTGTAAAATCTTTTCTTACAAGATAGTGCTCATATCCCAACATTAAAGCCGATACCAAAACAGCTACTAAAGCAAAGCCACCAAGGTTAGCACTACTTACAAAAAAGTACCAACAAATAACTGTAATAGCATGAAAAGCAGCAGCAATTAAGAGTGTATTTTTTGCCCCAAACTTAGATGGTACAGAGTGTAGATTATGCTCTTTATCAAACTCTATATCTTGCAGGCTATATAGTAAATCAAACCCCGCTACCCAAAATACTACACCTATACTTAAAACTACCACCCAGCTAGGTATATCGCCTAAAACCGCAACTGCTCCTGCAATTGGTGCTAAGCCTAAGCTTACTCCTAAAATTAGGTGCGCTAGTGCGCTAAATCGCTTAAAAAGCGTATATGCACCCAAAACTAAAAGTATAGGAATTGCCAATTTAAAAGCCAAAGAGTTAATTGCATACGCAACCAAAACAAAAACTACTGCATTAATAGCAATAAAAATAAGCATCTGCTTTGTGCTTACTCTGCCATCGACTGATGGTCTATTTTTTGTGCGCGGATTTAGTGCATCTATATCTCTATCTAAGTACCTATTTACGCCCATTGCAAAGTTTCTAGCACTAATAGCAGCAAGTGCGCCAAGAAACAACAACTTAAAGCCAAACCAGCCATTTGCGCTAACAACCATTGCTAAAAATATAAACGGCAAAGAGAATATAGTGTGCTCAAACATAACAAGCTCACTAAAGTTTTTTAACTTATTTTTAAAGCTCATTATGGGTGAGGTATCTTAATTTTAGAGTTTAATGCCCAAGCAATTGCTGCTGTTAAAATTGCTACAAGCCACGGACCCATTAGCTCAAAAGAGTGAGAAAACAAAAACAAAATCCAAAGCAAAATTGCCCCAAGTGGAGTTGGAACACCTGTAAAATATTTGCTAACCTCTCCAGCATCTGTATTTAAATTAAAATTAACTAAGCGTCTTAACCCGCTAATTATGTAGTATATAAATATTAAACCAATTAAAAATGCGCTAAAACCGCTTAAATTTAGCGAGTAATAAAGCAAAAATGCTGGCATAATAACAAAACTTAAAAAGTCTGCAAAGCTATCTAGCTGTACACCAAACTCGGTAGATAAATTATACTTACGAGCCACCTTGCCATCTGCAATATCTAAAGCACCAGCAATCCACGCTAGTATAATAGCTGGTGTAAAGTTGTGCTGTGTTACAAAATATAGTGCAATTACACCAACAGATACATTTGCAAAAGTTATACTATTTGCAAGGTTAAAGTGGTTGTTTTTATCAAAAAAGTTCATTAAAACCCTTTTTTTTACTGCAATTATAGCAAAAGTTTATGTTATTATAGCATCTATGAAAAATAATAATATTTATGCAATCGTTGGCCCAACAGCTAGTGGAAAAAGCGATTTAGCACTTAAGTTAGCAAAAAAAGATAACGCAATTATTCTATCTGTAGATTCTCTATCTGTATATAAAGAGATAGATATCGCCTCTGCAAAGCCCTCTAAAGAAGAGCTTGCACAGGCTAAACACTTTGGTGTAAACTTGCTAAATCCAGACGAAAAATTTAATGTTGTTAAGTTTTTAGACGAATTTAATAGAGCTAAAACCTATGCAAAAAGACACAATAAAAGCCTAATTATTGTAGGTGGCACAGGCTTTTACCTAAAAGTCTTAACCCAAGGCATTAGCCCTATGCCCCAAATTAGTCAAGATATAAAATTAAACACTGCTAAATTGATGCAAAATCTAGAGCTTGCATTTAGCAATTTACAAAAAATAGACCCAACATTTGCAAGCCAAATAAGCCCTAGCGACAGATACCGAATAGAGAAAGCCTACCAAATTTACCTAAGCACAAATATAGCTCCATCTGAGTATTTTAAAGCCAACCCACCAAAACCCCTAGAGCCCAATTTACCAATTTACGAAATTAAAACCATACGAGATGAGCTAAGAGAAAGAATTACAAAAAGAACACAAATAATGCTAGATATGGGCTTAATTAACGAAGTTGCAAAGCTAGAGTACAAATACACAAGAGCCCCAAACTCTATGAAATCAATAGGAATAAAAGAGGTACTAGAGTACTTTGATGGCAAATTAAATAAAGCTAAACTAAAGAGCAAAATTATAACAAACACCGCTCAATTAGCAAAAAGACAAGTTACATTTAATAAATCACAATTAAATATTGCTTTTAGTGCTAATGCAAAAGAGATTTATAACAAATTAATTTAAGTTAATTTTATTTCCGCCAAAAGAGTGCTCGCCATCTAAATTTTTCTTTATAGATAATTTTTTTGCATAGTCGCAAAATTTTGGTTTACCATTTGAAGAGTCTAGTAAAGTAACAGTAATATTACCATCGCTATTACTACCTAAATTTACAGTTGCACACTTTATGCTATTGCAAGCTTGCGTATTGCTATTTTCAATATTTGTAGCGGTATAAGAGCCTGCAATATCATTAATGCAGTTTGCTAAATTATTTACATCTGTAACCATACTTGCATCGTCTCTGGTTGCACTTAGTTTTGGTATGGCTATTACTGCTAAAATGCCAATAATAACTATAACAAAAATAAGTTCTATCATTGTAAATGCTTTTCTCATACTGGTCTCTTTCTTATTTTATAAATAGCAGAGTATAACTACTCTACTATTTTAGAACCACCAAATTTGTGTTCTTTCTTGCCACCATTAACATTTGAAACCAAACCTCTATCGGCAGCTTTTTTAAATGAATCTTTACAGTATTGCTTAGCTTTGTCAGCGCCATTACCTGCAACTTCAATAGTACCATCATCAGTTTTAGCACCTGTTTTAACAGTATAACATTTTAAATTTCCACAAGAAGAAGAATCAACTTCTTCTGTTCCTTTTGCCGTATATACTGAACCAGCATCATTAATACAAGTAGATAAATTCTGTAACTCAGTTACAACCTTTGCATCATCTCTTGTAGCACTTAACTTTGGAATAGCAATAACTGCTAAAATACCAATAATTACAATAACAAAGATCAATTCGATCATAGTAAATCCGCGTTTCATCTTTTTCCTTTTAAGTAAATTTATAACTAATATTACAATATATTCGAGTATAATTATCTTAAAATATAACAGTAAAAATAAAAAAAATGTGATTTTATGGTAGTTAAACTAAGTTTAGCAAGATTATTTGTATATAAAATAGAGATTAACTCTCTATCTCTTGTATAATACTCTCTATCTCTCTATCGTAGTTGTGTGCTTTTGCCGCTAATCTTAAATATGCAGTAAATAGAGACTCTATAGAGTTATCTTGGTCTAAATTAATTCCAGATTTCTCTAAATCTTTTGTTATAAACTCATAAAAATTGTTATCTAGCTTTTTAGCCTTTATTCTTAAACCCTTTACGCTTACTGTTAAATCCATCTCTTCTCCTTAGTCTAATAACTCTTCGATATTCTCTAAAATACCCTCTATCTCAACATCTTTCTCTTCTATCTCTTGCTTTAGCTTTGCAACTTCGGCATTAAGTCTTGCTATCTCCTCTTCTAACTGAGTAGTATCTTGCACACTTGCACCACCACCATTTTTTAGTTGCTGCTTAAGCTCTATATTCTCTTTTTCAATTAGCTCGTAATTGTTTTTCCACTCATCTATTTTTGATTTTAATCTCTCAAGAGCTGTCATTTTTACCCTTTTTTATAAATTGTTTAGCTAATAATAACATTTAATAAGTAAAATATCACTAACTTAATAGATAAAGGTATGCAATATTGGCTAATTTTAAACTAGATAGTAACTACAAGCCCTCGGGCGACCAACCTAATGCAATTAATAAGCTACTTAAATCTATAAATAGCTCAAATCGTTACCAAACCTTGCTTGGTGTAACTGGCAGTGGTAAAACCTATACAATGGCAAATCTTATAGAAAAAAGCGGCAAACCAACACTAATAATGACACACAATAAAACATTAGCCGCACAACTATATAGCGAATTTAGAAGCTTTTTCCCAAACAACCATGTAGAGTACTTTATTAGCTACTACGACTACTATCAGCCAGAAGCCTACATACCACGCCAAGACCTTTTTATAGAAAAAGATAGCTCTATTAACGAAGAGCTAGAGCGCCTTAGACTTAGCGCAACAGCAAGCTTGCTTAGCCACGACGATGTTATTGTAGTAGCCTCGGTTTCGGCAAACTACGGTTTAGGTAGCCCACAAGACTATAAAGAGATTGTTCAAAAATTAAGAGTTACACAAGAGTACTCGCAACGAGATATGCTAATGCGTTTTGTAGATATGGGTTATAAAAGAAACGATGCATACTTCGATAGAGGCGACTTTAGAGTAAATGGTGATACAATAGATATTTTTCCGGCCTACAACGAAGAACTTGCATATAAAATAGAGTTTTTTGGCGACGAAATAGAAGCAATTTATAGCTTTAACACCCTAACAGGCGAAAAAATTGCAGACTATAAAGAGATAACAATCTACTCTACAAACCCATTTATTGTAGCAAAAGACAAACTAGCAAATGCTATAAAATCTATCGAAGTAGAGCTAGGCGAGAGGCTAAACTTCTTTAAAAAAGAGGGGCGAATGGTAGAGTACAACCGACTAAAACAGCGAACCGAATTCGATTTAGAGATGCTAGAGTCAACAGGTGTGTGTAAAGGAATCGAAAACTACTCTCGCCACCTAACAGGCAAAAAAGAGGGTGAAACACCCTACTCTATGATGGACTACTTCGAGATGATGCATGGCGACAACTACATGGTAATGGTAGACGAATCGCATGTATCTTTACCGCAATTTAGAGGTATGTACGCAGGCGATAGAAGCAGAAAAGAGGTACTTGTAGAGCACGGCTTTAGACTACCAAGTGCGCTAGATAACCGCCCACTACAGTTTGACGAATACATAAATAAAGCACCAAGCTACCTATTTGTTTCTGCAACTCCAAGCGATATAGAGCTAGAGCTATCTTCTACTATAGCCGAGCAAGTTGTAAGACCAACAGGGCTGCTTGATCCAAAAATAGAGGTAATAGATAGCACCAACCAAGTAGCGCACCTACACGACGAAATTAAAAAAGTAATAGAGCGTGGCGACAGAGTTTTAGTAACTGTGTTAACTAAAAAAATGGCCGAAGAGCTATCGGTATTTTATAACGATATGGGTATTAAAACACAATATATGCACTCAGATTTAGATGCCATAGAGAGAAACCAAATTATACGCTCTCTAAGACTTGGCGAGTTTGATGTACTAGTTGGTATTAACCTACTTAGAGAGGGCTTAGATTTGCCAGAAGTAGCACTTGTAGCGATACTAGATGCCGACAAAGAGGGCTTTTTAAGATCGACTACTGCTCTTATACAAACAGCAGGTAGAGGGGCTAGAAACCTAAATGGTAGGGTACTAATGTACGCTAAAAAAATAACAAAATCTATGAAAGAGTGTATAGACACAACACAAGAAAGAAGAGAAAAGCAAATAGCCTACAACAAAGAGCATAACATTACCCCAAAAAGCACAAAACGCTCTTTAGATACAAACCTCAAAGTAGAAGATAGTGGCGAAATTTACAACAAAGCATCTAAAGCAAATAAAATGCCAGCAGCTGAGAGACAAAAAATAGTAAAAGAGCTAAAAGCCAAAATGCTAGCAGCCTCAAAACGCCTAGACTTCGAAGAAGCAGCAAGATGCAGAGACGAAATAGCTAAACTTAAAAAGCTATAGACTCTTCTCTATAAAGTTAAGGTATTTAATTTTATAAATTTTAAGAGAGCAAATCACCTCTAATTAAATTTAAAGTTTCTAGAAGTTCTTTTATATTATGCTGACAAATTCCAAATATTATATCTGCATCAAGATCAAAATAGTGATGCGAGATAAAATCACGAATTCCTTTAATCTTTTTCCACTCTATTTGAGGATACTTAGCTAATAACTCTTTATTGGTTATTTGATCTATTTTTTTCAAACTTTCACCAACAGCTATAAGTTTCATACAGATTCCATCAAGTTTTTCTTGACCCTCTTTTGAATCGAGAAAATCATCTTGACTTTTAGCAAATAAACAGCGCTCTTGCACTATTTTTGTAGCCTCTATTATTTGATTTAAAATATCAACTACTAAACTTTTATCATACATAGATACCCTCGCTTAATATCCTTTTTTTTAAAGACTTATTCATTTTATCTCTTAGGCGAACAACATCAACTTTTGTTTTAAAAAATTTCTCTAACTCTTCTTTAAAATCATAAAGTTTAAAGTAGTCTGTTAGAGTTGTCTCGATTGCAATATCAATATCACTGTCTTGACGATTCTCTCCTCTTGCATACGAGCCAAAAAGGGCAATATTTGATACTTGATATTTATTTAAAAAGTTTTTCTTATTCTCTTTTAAAATCTTTAAAATAATCTCTTTTGTCACAGCAACACCTTTTTGAATATGGCTAAAAATAGATACAATTATTATATCATTATTTTGTTAATTTTTTTAACTCGTGTGCTTCGATATTAAGTATTAAAGACTCTTTTATTATACTATCTAAAAGCTCTATGTTAAGTTCGTTTATACTTTTAATCTC
>CAZFCZ010000078.1:0-2985 GCA_964517485.1 uncultured Nitratifractor sp.
AGAGATTAGAAAAGCAAGACGCGATTTTAAAAGAGGCGAAATTACAAAAGAGGAGTATGAAAGCGCAATAAAAGCTTATATTGATGATTGCGTAGCGTTTCAAGAAGAGGCGGGGCTTGATGTGTTGGTGCACGGAGAGCCTGAAAGAAACGATATGGTGGAGTATTTTGGAGAGCAGTTAAAAGGTTTTGCGTTTACTCAAAACGGTTGGGTGCAAAGTTACGGTAGCAGATGCGTTAAACCGCCAATAATCTACGGTGATGTAAGCCGCCCAAACCCAATGACAGTTAGCTGGATAACTTATGCTCAAAGTAAAACAGATAAAATTATGAAAGGTATGCTAACTGGTCCTGTTACTATACTAAATTGGTCGTTTGTAAGAGACGACTTACCTAGAAGCGAAGTGTCTAAACAAATTGCCCTAGCAATAGCCGATGAAATTAGAGATTTACAAGATGCTGGTATTAAGATAATTCAAGTAGATGAAGCAGCCTTTAAAGAGGGCTATCCACTAAAAGTTAGCAAAATAGCAGCTTACGAAGAGTGGGCAGTTAGAGACTTTAAAATATCTATTGCACCAGCTAATGCTAAAACACAAATACATACACATATGTGCTATAGTGAATTTAACGATATTATTAGAACAATCGAAGCTATGGATGCAGATGTAATATCTATCGAGACAGCAAGAAGTGGCAATGAACTACTTAAAATATTTGCGAAAGTTGGCTACAAACAAGAGGTAGGTCCTGGTGTTTACGATATTCATAGCCCAAGAGTGCCAAGCGTAGAAGAGATTGTAGCACAAATAGAAAAACTATTAAATGTACTACCAGCTAAACAGCTATGGATAAACCCAGATTGCGGACTTAAAACCAGAAAATGGAAAGAGGTAAAACCAAGCTTAATAAATATGGTAGAAGCTGTTAAAATTATTAGAGAAAAATAACAATTAGTATCTCCTCTTTTGGAGATACAAGATAATTATTTAAGAGCAATATGTTGTAAGTTACTATTAAGTTAAATAATATATTATATCAATATAAATTTTTAAGGAGTAATTATTGGATTCTCAACCTCCCTCGGTTAGTAGTAATGATTTAAAACATTTTTTAGTAGAATATATCGATATTGTTTTAGGCGTAATATTCTCGATACTATCTTTTTACTTTCATTCACAAGGTTCATTAAATTTAAGTTCTATATCTACAGCTATAGCTATTGGTGCATTTTCTATGACAGTTGCAGAAATTGCCGACATACTAGCAGAACGATTCGAAGAGCCATATGCAAGTTTTGTATTAACATTCTCCGCAGTTATAGTAGAAATTGTTCTATTATATATGATAATACTGCACACCGCAAACTCTGCAGATGGGCTAGATACCGCAAAGGGTGGTATAATATCTGCTGTAATTGTCGATATGAATGTACTGCTAGGGCTTGCAGTATTAATTGGTGGGCTAAGCTACAAAGAGCAAGAGCACAACGAAGATACATCTAGTACATATACAACTATACTTTTAGTTGCAACAAGTGCCCTATTAGTTCCTAGTATTCTAAACTATACAGATAACTCTCAAAAGCTATTTCAGGCATCTGTAGTAATTGCAGTTATTTTAATGATATTTTACATATTTATATTTATCTTTCAAACAAAAACACATAAAGAGTTTTTTAAAACAGATGCTAAAAGCAGATTTTTTCTCTTAAAAAAGCGCAACAAAGATAAAAATAATGCAGAGCAAATCGATGAGAGTTATATTTTCGACAAACTACCAAGCTATATTAACCTTATTGTAATTTTTGCACTAATTTTTATAATAGGCATACTAGCAGAAATCTTTGCAAAAGACGGTATGCTTCTTGCTAAAGAGTACGGAGTATCAACAGGCTTAGCTGGTTTAATTATAGCAATAATAGCAGTATCTCCAGAGATTATGACAGCAATAAAAGCCGCAAAACATGACGAAATTCAAAGAGTAGTAAACATAGCAATGGGTGCATCTACAGTATCTATTATGCTTACTGTTCCAATATTAATGCTACTATCATACAGCAATGGCATACACCTACTACTAGACTTTAACGCCTTCCAAGTAGGTGCCCTACTCTTAACAATTATACTAGCATGGAAAACAACAGACAACGGCGAAACTAACTATATAGAAGGAATCTCACACCTAATGTTCTTTTTTGCATACGCAACAATAGCAACTCTTTACCACTAAGAGTTGCCAGTAAAATTCTAAATAAATATTTATTAATATTACAATATAATCAGCTTTTTTTTTATTTAAATAGGATAGTGTAAAATAAAGTTCGCAATTTTATTTATGATACTCTTTCAATAATAAAAAAGAGGTAAGGCGTAGAAGTAAAGTGATTGGTATATCCCTAATAGAGACTCATACCTAAGACTGCTTACATCTTATCTAATAAATTATACTTAAGAGTGGGAGGTAGAGAGAAGCTACATACAGCCACAAAAACTAGTACTTGTAATGATTAAGAGTAAAGAGTTGCCACAAAATGTAGCTTAAGAAAAGAAGGAGTTTTTAAATTGTGAACATTTAAGGAAATTATGATACAAGGTATATCGTGCAAAAATAAAAAGAAAAGTTGAAAGATTTAATCTATATCTTAAATGTAATTTTTATATACCTTTAAAATCAGCTTCTATCTAAATTACCCTCACCAATAAAATATAAAGTGCTATCAAGAAAACAATAAAGTAAAACAACCTAAAATAATACAAAGCAATAATTAATTAAAAAATGATTTGCATATAATTAAATTAAATAATAATATAAATATGATTTGAAATAAAAATGAAGAATAAATAAAACTCTCAAGATGGCATCGACCTACGTTCCCACCAGCGTAGCCGGCAGTATTATCGGCGATGAGAGGCTTAACTTCCAGGTTCGAGATGGAGCTGGGTGTGACCCTCACTCTAGAGACACCATCAAGAGAGATAAAACA
>CAZFCZ010000079.1:0-45597 GCA_964517485.1 uncultured Nitratifractor sp.
ACTTTTTGTGGTGTTGTTACACAAACTCCAGCAGTTACTGGCAAGCTTTGTGCAAGTGCAAGTTGTGCATCGCCAGTACCAGGAGGCATATCAAAAAGTAATACATCTAATTTGTTCCAAATAATATCCTCTAGCATCTGCTCAATAGCTTGTGTAACCATAGCACCTTTCCAAATTAGCGAAGCACCACGCTCTACTAATGAGCCAATAGACATTACTTGTATATCGTGCGCAATAATTGGCTTAATATTTTTACCTAAAAATATTGGTTGCACCCCTTCTATACCCATCATTCTAGGAATATTTGGACCATACACATCGGCATCTAAAAGCCCTACCCTTTTACCTTGTTGTGCAAGAGCAATTGCTAAATTAACCGTAGTTGTAGATTTACCAACGCCACCTTTACCACTACTAACCATAACAAAATTTGCAATATCTGGTAATACATTTTTACCATTAGAGCTTGTCTCTTTTGGTGGTTTTGGTGTAGTAATACTAACTTTACAGGCAATATCTATTGCATTAACTCTAGATTTAATCTCTTCAGCTAGTTGTGCTGCAATATCTTTTGATGAACTTGGAATATCTAATACTATAAATGCTTCGTTATTATTAATTTTTATATCTTTTACAAAATTAAACTCTATAATACTTTTATTAAATCCAGGATATAAAACTCTACTTAGTATTACCTCTATTTTTTTTACCATACGCTTATTTCCTTATTTACTCTATTAATATAAATTATACCATAACCTACTTTTAACGCACTTTTAGGTAAAATTTTATCTCTTTTGGAGGGTATGTGTACCTGGTGGGCACCGCGGACTTCAAATCCGTTAGTTTGGGTAGTTGACTACTCGAAGGGAGGTTCGATTCCTTCACCCTCTCGCCAATATCTATAAATTTATAATAAAATCTGCAACTCTTTTAATTTGCTCTAAATCGTGAGTAACCAAAATAATTGTTTTATCTTTTTTTAAATTTTGCATAAGCTCTTCTATCTTTAGTGTTGCTTGTAAATCTAGCGACGAAGTAGGCTCGTCAAAAAGTAAAATAGTAGGGTTAAGCACTAATACTCTAGCAATTGCAAGGCGCTGTTGTTGCCCTAAAGATAGCTCTTGAGCACTAGAGTGCAATCTATCTTTAACCTCGCTATATAGCCCTACCCTTTTAAGCGCATCTATAACTTTAGAGCTGCTATTAATACCATTAATCTTTAGCGCAATATCTACATTTTCCCAAATGCTAAGTGGTAGTGGCGTTGGCTCTTGAAAAATATAACCAATTTTCTCTCGTATATATCTAGCATCTTTAGAGTAGATATCTTCTAAGTTACCATTTAGTTTCGCTAAAATCTTACCGCTTTTAAAAAAGGTGCTATCTTCTACTTCGTGTAGCCTGTTTATCGCTTTAAGTAGTGTGCTTTTACCCCTGCCCGAACTTGCAACAATTGCACCTATTTGTCCGCTACTAAAAGTGGCATTAAAATCTTTTAACATAACTTTACTGCCATATCCGCAACTAAAATTCTCTATCTTAACCAAAATTTGCCCCTAAGAAGTAATATTATACTAAACGACAAGCCAAGCAACATTAAAACAGCAACATATATAGCATTAAACTCTTGCCCACTTGCATAGTTAGCACTTGTGTAGTATATAAAAAATGGCAGTGCTTCAAAAGGCTTTAAGAGCCCATCTACCATACCATAACTTGCCACCACACCAGTTAACATAATTACTGCAGTATCTTCGCTAGCTCTAGCAACAGATAGCAAAACACCCTTTAAAATATGCTCTTTTGCAAATGGTAGCACAATTTTTTTTATAAGTTGCTCTTTAGTTGCACCAAGTGAGTAACCAATAGATTTATAAATTGGTAAAACATCTCTAAAGCCAAGTTGTGCCGACTTTGTAATGTATGGTAAAATTAAAAAAGCAACACTTAAACTAGCAAGCAATAGCGAACTTTTTACCTCGCTAAAGAGTGCGTGCAAGCCTAAAAGTATTGCAAACCCAAAAAGCCCCATTATAATAGATGGAACAGAAGCCAAAATATCGAAGCTAAAATCTAAAAAGCCCTTAACTCTCTTTGGTGCATAAAACTCTATATATATAGCGCTAGCAATTCCAAGAGGCAAAGCAATTATAACCGACATAAAAATAAGTGCAATTGTACCACTAAGTGGTGCTAAAAGCTCGCTAGAGAACAAATCTAAAGAGAAGTACTTAAACCCTTTATATAGCAAATATAAAATCACCAAAATAAAAACTGCGCTAATAGCTACCGCCAAGGCTCTAGTGGCTATAAAAAATACTCTATTTCGCATTTTGCACCCTTTTTGCTAAAGCAATTACAACAATCGATATTGCAAATAAAATAAGCCCACTAGCAAATATACTTTTAAATTCAATAGAGTCAAAATCTTCTCCAAAAAGCAGAGCAATATTAGCAGTAAGTGCCCTTACACTAATACTTAAAGAGGTAGGATAATTTATTGCATTGCCAGCTACCATTAGTGCTATCATTGTATCGCCAATTGCCCTTGCAAAGCCCAATATAAAACTGCTAAATATAGCTTTTTTATTATATTTTAGCAAAATATTTAGCTCGTAATCTGCCCTACTACCACCTATTGAGTATATAATATTTGCATACGCCTTAGGTGTTGTATTAAAGCTATCTTTTATAAACAAAACAATAGTTGGCGTAACTACAAACGACAAAACAAAACCAGCACCAACTAAGCTATAGCCACTACAATTAGCAACACCACGCACAAACGGAACAATTAACAAAACACCCAAAAACGCATATATTACAGTAGGAACAGAAGATAAAAGTGTAAAAAAGCTCTCGCTAAGCTCTTTTGCTCTTTTACTTTTTATGCTATTTAAAGTTAAAGCAATACTAATAGAGTAAGCAGATGCCAAAACAGTAGCAATAGTTGCAATAGCAAGCGAACTAAAACTAAGCTCTAATAGCTTAAATTCGCCAAAGCTATTACTACCTAATATTGGCATAGCAAAGTAGGCTAAAAACAGCAGTATAAAAACTACTATAAAGCTACCAAATATGCCTAATATCGATACTAAAAACTTCATTTAACAGGTATAAAACCTTTCTTTGCAACAATACCCTCTTGCACATCTTTGCTAAATAGGTACTCTATAAATGTCTTAACAACACCCTTTGGCTCGCCCTTTGTAATAGAGTATAAACCCCTTACATACTTATACTTACCACTCTTAATATTTTCTACACTTGGTGCTACACCATCTACAGCTACACCATTAATAGTAGCATCTACAAACCCAGCCGACATAAACCCAATAGCGCTTTTATCTTCGGTTATTGCTCTTTTCATAGCACCATTAGATGTAACTAATACTGCACTATTTGCAATATCGCCTTTATCTAGTAGCTTCTTGCTAAATACTTTTCTTGTACCACTTGACTTATCTCTTGTATAGATATTAATTTTACTATCTACTCCGCCTAAGCTCTTCCAGTTTGCAACCTTGCCACTAAAGATATCTTTAATTTGCTCTTTAGATAAACTTGTAATGTTGTTATCTTTATTAACAACTACCGCAATACCGTCTATTGCCCATTTATATAGCTTTAAGTTACCACTCTTTATCTCTTGCTCACTCGCCTTTCGACCTGCATTTCCAATATCTACAAGATTTTTGCTAACCTTTTTAATACCAACACCACTACCACCACCTGCAATCGCAATTTTAATAGAGCTATTAACCCCATTTATCTTTTTTGCAACCTCTTTCATTGTAGGTATATGCGCAGTGCCACCAGCTATACTAATAGTTGCCTCTTTGCCCCTAAAATCATTTAAAGAAGCTCCATTTAGAGCAACACCTAAAACCGAAATTAATAGTAATTTTTTCATAATTATCCTTTTGTAAAAATATAGTAAATAAAAAACGACGGATAACTTTTCGTAAGTTCAAAGAAGAAAAATTATGTCTGCCTAACCCTTAGGCCTAAAAGTATTAAAATTTTACCACTATTTAATAAAAATATAATTTAAAATTATAAATATATAAAATACAATCGTCCTTTCTTTACCAATAGTAATAAATTAAACAATATATTTTTATACAAAAATTCAAATAATTTATTATATTAATAATTATGGTAAAATATATACTAATTATTTTTAAAAGGCATACAGTGAAAATAAACTATTTACATATTTGTAACTATAAACAGTTTTTAAATTTAGAATTGGATTTAACTTACCCAAAAGGGCATAAAAAGGCTGGTGAGCCTTTGGATAAGATTTGTATCATAGGGCAAAGTGGTGTTGGTAAAACCAATTTATTAGATATTATCAAAAACTCTTCTATAGATTTTTCAACTCAGCCCAACAATAGCTATTTGCCTTTTAGTGAATTTGTTGGTAAAGATACAGATGACAAATATATCACAACAAAATTTATTACAAAAAATAACTATCTTGCAGAGACTCTTTTTACGCAAGATAGTTCAAAACTTACCGTTAAAGCATTGGGTAAAAATAGTGAAAAAGAGACGATAACAGAAAATGAAAAAAATTATTTTATAAGTGCTGAAAGATGCAAAAAAGAAGATTTAAATAATGCTAACAATTTTGATATAACAATTATGAGTGAATCTGATCGAAGGCTATATGAAAAATTAGAAAATGCTAAAATTGATTTAATGCTTGAGTCTAATCCTACATCTGCAGGTAGTGCTATGTTGGGGTATTTAAGTTATGGAAGAAAACAACAATCTATAGATAAAGAGATAAAAAAATTAAAAGAAAAATATACAACCGTATCAGAATCTATAGAAAATATAAAACAAAATAATTTTTTAGATAAGTTTATTGTAAATGTAAATGAGCATAGTAATTTTTGGCAGACTTTAAAAGAGAGGATTGAGAGCTATGATAATGAGCGTCTTAGGATAAAAGACAAACTAACAAACAAACTACTAAATGATGATAGTTACGATAAAGAGCATTTTAAAAAAGATTTGGAAAAATGGGAAAGAGTAAATGAAAATATTTTAGATAAGATTGCTGATGATTTGAATTTTATTTTAAATAGATTTAATCTTGAGCTTACAAAGATAGACGAAAATCAAACAAGTTATAATGCACTCATTGTTAAAGATTTATCAAATGATAATATTTTAGAGTACGATAGTCTCAGCACAGGAACAAAAAATCTAATCTCAACCTATTTGCCTCTTAAGATTCTTAAACCAAAAGAGAGCATTATACTTATAGATGAGCCTGAGATCTCATTTTATCCAAATATACAAAGAGAACTAACTGATTTGTATATGAATATAGGAGAGAATAATCAACTAATCATTGCTACACACTCTCCAATTATAGCTTCTAGTTTTGAGCCTTGGGAAGTGGTTGAGTTGAAGTTTGATAACAACAATCAGATATATAGAGAAAAGTACCATAAGGGAGAAAATCATATAGACAACTATACAGTTGATCCTCGTATGCTTACTTGGACAGGAATACTTACAGATGTATTTGATTTAACGCAAGATTCTAATTTTAGCTATAGAGAAAAGAAACTAATGGAATATGCTTCTTTAAAAGAAGAGATAAAAGCTATGCCAGATAAAACATCATCTAAAGCACAAAAGAAGATAAAAGAGTTTAAAAAATTATCTCAACTATTAGGGTTACAAAACTAATGAGAAAAATAGATAAATCCGATATAAGATCTACAAAATACAAAGAGTGGGTAGATGGATTGGGCGATAGTCATCCAGCATATAGTAGTAGCCATAGATTTATAACAGATATCAAGATGAGTTTATTGGCTTGTCAAAAAGGTTTATGTGCATATACTGAAGAGTTGTTGTGTGATAAAAGTTTATTGGACGAAGCAAACTGGCAAGATGGTGAATATACAAAAGAGTTAGATAATCAAAACCTAGTCAATGGGGATATTGAGCATTTTGATTGTTCTTTGAAAAATACTCAAGCGTATTTGTGGGATAACCTATTTATGGTAAATAGCAATATAAACTGTAGAGTTAAGGGTACACTCTCGGTGGATAATATATTGAAACCCGATAGAGACTCTTATGACCCATATATTTATTTGGATTTTGATTATGAAACTAATGTTTTTAGACCTAAATCAAGCTTATCAAGCGAAGAGCAAGAAAGAGTAAAAGAGATGATACAAATATTAGGTATAAATAGCAATGCTTTTAAAAGAGCAAGACTTATTAAAGACTTAAAAGAAAATATAGAAATGGGTTTAGAGTTAAATGAACCTGATGAATATATAACAGCTTGGAGTATGACAAAAGATGCTTTAGAGTGATATTTGGTAATTTAGTCTACATTTAAAAGCCATTTATAACCCTAAAACTAATACACCAATAACCTTACTTTAAACAAAAAGTTTTATAATTAATAACTAAAAAAAGGTCTAAGGCTTAGACATACAAGGAAAATTATGCAACAACTTTTAAAACAGCTACCAAAAATAGATAAATTTGTAAACTTACCAAAGTTTAAGGACTGCAACTTAAAGCTTTTAACTAAGATTGTTAAAGAGAAAATAGATTCTCTAAGAGCAGATATTTTAGAAAACAAAATTGCTTCATTTAACCAAGAAGAGCTAGCGCAAGAGGTTTTGCTAGAGTATCATAAGCTACTTGCGCCATCTCTAAAGCCCCTAATTAACGCAACTGGTGTGATACTGCATACCAATATGGGCAGAAGCTTAATATCTAAAGAGATTTTAGATAGAGCAAGCCATGTAATTTGTAACTACTCTAATTTAGAGTACAACCAAAAAGAGGGTAAAAGAGGCGAGCGCTACGAGCATGTTAGCAACCACTTAAAAACACTTTTAAATGTAGAAGATGTGCTTGTGATTAACAACAACGCAAGTGCAGTTTTTTTAATACTAAACACCTTTGCAAAAGGCAAAGAAGCAGTAGTTTCTAGAGGCGAGTTAGTAGAGATTGGCGGTAGCTTTAGAATACCAGAGGTTATGGCAAATTCGGGTGCTATTTTAAAAGAGGTTGGAGCAACCAATAAAACTAAATTAAGCGACTACGAGTGCGCAATAAGCGAAGAGACTAGCTTGCTTATGAAGGTACATAAATCTAACTACTCAATAGAAGGCTTTAGCGCCGAAGTTGACTTTAAAGATATTAAAGAGCTAGCTAAGAAGTACAACCTAATAGACTACTACGACTTAGGCAGTGGGTATCTGCCAACTCTACCTTATAACCTAAGCTCACAAGAAGAGCCAATTGGTAAAATACTACAAAGCAATCCAAGCTTAATTAGCTTTAGTGGCGATAAGCTTTTTGGTAGCGTACAAGCTGGTGTTATTGCTGGTAAAAAAGAGCTAATAGACAAACTAAAAAAGAATCAACTACTAAGAATGCTAAGGGTAGATAAGATTACACTAAGCATATTAGAAGAGACTATAAAAGCCTATTTAAAAGAGAACTTTAAGCTAATTCCAACACTTAGTATGCTCTTTTTAACTCAAGAAGAGTTAAGAGATAGAGCTAAGAGTTTAAGTGCTAAAATTAAAAATAGCACCGTAGTAGAGACAACAACATTTATGGGTGGTGGCACACTACCAAATAGGAGCTTCCCTTCGGTTGCACTGCATATTACTGGCAAAGCTGTATCGCTAGAGCGTGCATTTAGAGCCAAAGATATAATAGGAAGAATAGAAGATAATAAATTTTTACTAGATGTTAGAACAATTTTGCCTCAACAAGAAGAGATTGTAGTTAACACAGCTTGCGAGATACTAAAATGAAACACATAATTGTAGGAACAGCAGGGCATATCGACCACGGTAAAACTGCCCTTATTAAAGCACTAACAGGTTTCGAAGGCGATAGCCTAAAAGAGGAGCAAAAGCGTGGCATTACAATAGAGCTAAGCTTTAGCAATATGCAAGAGGGTAAGACAAATGTTGCATTTATAGATGTACCAGGGCACGAAAAACTAGTTAAAAATATGATTGCAGGTGCTTTTGGGTTTGATGCTAGCTTAATTGTAGTAGATGCCAAAGAGGGCTTAATGCCACAAACAAAAGAGCATTTAGAGATATTAAACCTACTAAATGTTGGCAATATAGTTGTAGCTATTACAAAAGCAGACTTAGCAAGCAAAGAGCTAATTAATAGCCAAATTGCAAGTGTACAAGAGTATGTTAAAGAACTTAAAAATTTAACAATTTACGACATTTTGCCAATATCTATTTACGATGATAACTCTATTACTAAGCTAAAAGATACTCTATACTCTTTGCCAAAAGTAAGCAAAAAAAGTAGCAATCTGCTTAGATACTATGTAGATAGAAGCTTTAATATTAAGGGTGCTGGGGTTGTTGTAACAGGTACAATTTTAGATGGTAGCATAGAACTAGGTAGCAAAGTTTACATAAGCGAGTTAGGTAGCCTAGTTAGTGTAAAAAACTTGCAAGTTCACGAGCAAAATGTACAAAAAGCTACAATATCACAAAGAGTTGCTATAAATCTGCAAGGTAGCAAAAAGCCAATTCAAAAGGGTATGCTACTTACAAAAAAAGGCTTTTTGAGGGGCTTTAACACTATAGATGTTTACTTTAACTCCATTTCTAACAACAGCATTAAGCACAACTCTATTTTAAAATTCCACATAGGTACAAAGCAAGTAGAAGCTAAAGTTTTACTATATAGCAACCTAGAAGAAGAAAATAGTGGCTATGCAAAAATAGAGCTAAAACAAAAGGTATTTAGCATATTTAACGACCCATTTATTTTAACAAAAGACAACCGTGTAGTTGGTGGCGGAAGGGTGCTAAACCCAATAAACGAACCACTTAAAAAGAAGAAAAAACTACCTCTGCTAAATGCACTTAAAGCTAAAGATTATAAAGAGGCATTTAGTATATTAATCGATAGCCACAAAAGAGGTTTTGGGCTTATATCGTCACAACAGCGCTTTAACTTAACACACCAAGAAGCACTTGCTATTGCACAAGAGATAGATAATGTATATATAGACGAATCAAACTTAGTTATCTACCCAATAGAGACAAAAATAAGACTTAAAGAGCTTATAAAAGAGATATATAACAAAAATCAGCAAGCCTTGCTATCTGCCAAAAGTATAGAGAGTCGCCTTAGCTGGGCTAGTTTAAACTTAATAGAGCAATCTTTAATTGAGCTAGAGAAAATTGGCTTTCTAACTAAGCAAAATAGTATTTATAAAAAAAGTACAATAAAGCTAGATAATATAGAAAAAGTTATAGAAGATAAAATATATACAATTTTGCAAAAAGATGGCATTACTCCGCAAGCTCCATACAATATCTACGACTCTATAGATATAGATAAAAAACTAGGCGATAATGCACTTAAAAAACTAACAAGTGCTAAAAAAGTTACAAGACTTTCGCATAACCTATTTATAGAGACTCAAGCGCTTGTAAACTTAATGCAAGAGTTAAAAAATATTATTAAAAAAGAGGGATATTTAGATATTTCTGTATTTAAAAAGCACTACGATTTAAGTCGTAAATTTATTGTTGCTTATCTTGACTATTTAGATAACTTTGGAGAGATAAAAAAAGATGGTAACAAAAGGTATCTGTAAATCTTAAGAGGCTAAGAGTTACCTCTTTTAGATACTATTTTTTGTAGTTTTTTTCTACGAATTTCTTAATTCTGCTAATGCCTAATCTAATTGTTGTAATATCGGTTGCAAACGAGAATCTAAAGTACCCTTCGCTTCCAAAACCTACACCAGGAACAACTGCTACACCGTACTCTTCTAAAAGTTTTTCGCAAAAATCCATAGAGTTAACGCCTAAATCTTTAATATTTACAAACAGATAAAACGCACCCTTAGGCTTAGATACACTAACACCATCTATCTCGTTAAATAGCTTTACAGCCTCGGCTGCTCTAGCTTCGAATGCTTGACGCATCTTTTCTATATCGTCATCTATTTCGCCATTAAGTGCAGGTATAGATGCAACTTGAGTAATAGAGTTAATATTAGAAGTGCTCTGAGACTGCAAAGAGGTCATCTTTTTTACTAACTCTGTGTTAGAGCTTGCTAAATACCCCATTCTCCAGCCTGTCATTGCTGCTGATTTGCTTAAACCATTTACAGTAATTGTTCTATTAAACATATCTTCGCTAATAGCAGCTACTGATGTAAACTCTGTACCATCATATAGCAATTTCTCGTACATCTCATCACTAATTATTGTAATGTCTGTTCCCTCTAAAACTGCTGCAAGTCTCTGTAGCTCCTCTTTAGAGTAAACTGCACCTGTAGGGTTAGATGGTGTAGTAATAATAAGCATTTTTGTATTTGGTGTAATTGCATCTTCTAGCTCTTTTGCTGTTATTTTAAAGCCATTTCTTTCGTCGCAATCTACAATTACTGGTGTAGCGCCAGAGTACTTAACTAGCTCTGGATATGTTACCCAGTATGGAGCTGGTATTATTACCTCATCTCCCTCTTCTAAAAGAGCTTGCATAATATTAAATAAAGACTGCTTTGCACCATTGCTAACTAAAATTTGGTTAGTTTCGTACTTTAGGCCATTGTCTCTGTCTAATTTTGTTTTAACTGCCTCTAAAAGCTCTGGAATACCAGCTACTGCTGTGTATCTTGTAAAACCTTTTTTAACTGCTTCTATTGCTGCTTCTTTAACTCTATTTGGAGTATCAAAATCTGGCTCACCTGCAGAAAAACTTAAAATATCACGACCCTCTGCCTTTAAATCTCTAGCTAGAGACGAAATTGCAATTGTAATCGATGGCGATAGTGCATCTATCCTTTTTGAATACATACTTAAACCCTTATATAAAAAATTGTAATATTATACTAAATCTAACCTATAGATTTTATAAACTCATTAAAATCTATAACATCTTGACTCTTATCTTCTAAATTTTTAACCCATATTGTGCCATTTTGTAACTCTTCTTCTCCAATTACTGCGCAATATTTTGCATTAAACCTATCTGCATTTTTTAGGTGCCCTTTAAGATTTTTAGCCCCATACTCTACATAGGCTTTGCTATTAATTCTAATTTTTTTAGAGGCTTCTAATATTTTACTTAGTGCATTGGCATCTAGCGCACCTAAATAGTAGCCATCTCTGCTCTCTTTTGGTATATCTATTAGCATCATTAATCTCTCGATACCCATAGCAAAACCAACTGCTGGCGTGCTTTTACCATCTAAAAACTCTACTAATTTATCGTATCTTCCGCCACCTGCTATTGCACCCTGAGAGCCTATCTCTTTACTTACAAACTCAAATGCTGTTTTGTTGTAGTAGTCTAGCCCTCTTACTAAATTTGTATTTATATTGTACTCTATACCGCTATTATCAAGCAACTCTACTAGCTGTTTAAAATCGCTATCGCAACTTTCACACAAATTATTTGTAATTTTTGGAGCATTAGCTATTTGCTCTTGACAACTACTATTTTTACAATCTAAAACTCTCATTGGATTTTGCAATAATCTTCTTTGGCAATCTTGGCACAAGGCATCTTTTTTAGGCTCTAAAAATTTAACTAAGTTATCTTTGTAAACTGGCATACAACTATCGCACCCTATAGAGTTTATCTCTAGTGCATACTTAATATTTAACTTATCAAAAATAGTAGATATCATCTCTATAATCATAAAATCTTCTAAAACGCTTGGCTCGCCAAAGCTTTCGCACCCAAACTGATTAAACTCTCTATATCTACCCTTTTGACCTCTTTCGTATCTATACATTTTACCAAAGTAAAAATACTTAAACTTAGATGGCTGTTGTCTATCTTTTTTGCTCTCTACAAAGTGTCTTACAACGCCTGCTGTTCCCTCTGGACGCATACATATATCTCTATCGCCCTTATCTGTAAAGTTATACATCTCTTTATTTACAATATCAGAACTCTCGCCAACAGAGCGCTTAAACAGTGATGTCATCTCTATTATTGGCGTATTTATATACTTAAAGCCGTAATTTTTAGCAACTTCGCTAGCTAAATTTACAATATAGTTATATTTTGTTGCGCTATCATCTACTATGTCGTTCATATATTTTAATTTTTGAATCATCTACTCTCCTATAAAATCTACTATTTTTCTATTTATTGTCTCTATAGACTCTTTTGCATCAATTTGAAGATACTCTATACCCAAAGCCTCTACAACTTGTTGCATCTTATCTTGAATATCTAGCAGATACTCAAACCCCCTGCTCTCTATCTTATCCATTGCACCTCTATTGCCTATTCTGCTTATCATAGTCTCTTTATCTATAATAAATAAAACTATCTTTTGTGGTAAATTGTTATCTAGCGTAAAGCTATTTAGCTCTAATAAAAACTCTAACTCAAACCCGCTACTCATAGCATATGCAATGCCCGATATAAAGCCTCTATCTGATAGCACTAAGTTATCTAAATTTGGTTTTACCACCTCTTCGTAGTGCTCTGCTCTATCGCTTAAAAATAGTAGAAGTTCTGCCTTTTTAGACTTTATATCGCTATGTAATAATAGCTCTCTTGCTTTTACTCCAAAGCTTGTGCCACCAGGCTCTTTTGTAAAAACTGCTCTCTTGTAAATATCTTTTAAAAGCTCTATTTGTGTACTTTTACCACACCCATCTATGCCTTCGAATACTATATACACCTTAAATCCTCTAAAATCTCTTGTGGTACTAAATGCTCAATCTTACCACCGTGGCTTAAAATTGCCCTAACAATAGAAGAGCTAATAAAAGCATACTGCAAACTTGGCATTAAATAAATGGTATCTAGCTCCTCTTTTAGCGATGTATTAGCGTAGTTCATCTGAAGTTCATACTCAAAGTCGCTTACGGCTCTAAGCCCTCTAATAATCGTGTTTGACTCTAGCTCGTCGCTTAAATTAACAAGCAAGCCCTCAAAACCTACAACCTTAATTTTAGGAAAATCTTTAGTAACCTTTTTTACAAACTCTACTCTTTGCTCGAATGTAAACATAGGCTTTTTTGACTTATTTTGCGCAACTGCTACTACTACTTCGTCAAAAATTTTACATGCTCTTTTAATAATATCTAAATGCCCTAGCGTAATAGGGTCGAATGTTCCTGGATAAATTGCTCTTTTCAAATTAACCTCTCCATCTTTTATATAAGTTGTGCTCTATACCTAGAGTGTCGTACCACTTGCCTATTATAAACCTCTCCATATCTTCTATAGAGCTAGGCTGAGCATAATAACCAACAATTGGTGGCGCTACAATTACACCTAAAGTTGCAAGCTTTTGCATATTCTCTAGTGCAATTGCAGAAAATGGTAGCTCTCTAGGTGCAAGTAGTAGCTTCTTTTGCTCTTTTATTGCAACTGCTGCAACTCTTGTTACTAAATTATCGCTAATACCACACGCAACTTTTGCCAAAGTGTTCATAGAGCACGGTATAATAGCAGTAGCATCTACACCAAACGAACCGCTAGATACCGATGCCGCAATATCGTCTCGCTCGTGTAAAGTTGTATTTTTGTTCTCTAGCATCTCTACAACTTTAGCACTACTAGATACCACTAAATGCGCATCTACATACTCTGGCAGGTAGTTAATAAATTTAATTCCAAGCTCAACGCCACTAGCGCCACTTATTGCAACAACAATTTTCAAAAATATTGCCTTAATTTTTAAGAGAGTATATCAAAATGCAGATAAAATATAAGTTATAAAGATATGAAGTATTCTATTATGTGGTACCTCGGGTCGGACTCGAACCGACACGAGCAAAGCCCACCAGATTTTGAATCTAGCGTGTCTACCAATTCCACCACCGAGGCATTAAGAGAATTTTATAACAAATGTTATTAGAAGTGGCTTTAGCTAACTTCTTCTATAGTCTCTTTTAGTCTTTTACTAGGTCTAAAACGCACTGCCCTTTTTGCTGCTACATACACTTTTGTTGTTGTGCCAGGTAAAAATAGCTCTTTAGCTTTTCGCTCTACTAAAAGAAAAGATCCAAATCCAGAAATAGAGACACTATCGCCAGCTCTTAAGCTATCGGTAATTACATCTAACATAGTATCTATAACTAATACTACATCTTTTTTAGGTAATTTTGTACTCTCTATAACTTCGCTTACAATTGTAGATTTTTTCAAGCATTATCCTTTAACTATTACCATTTAATTGGAAACTTGAATTATACTCTAATGCACTTAATTTATGATTAGAGATACCATAATTAGATTTTATAATATATTACAAGAGGCAGTTACCTCTTAGTAAGAATTGCGTAATTAAGCCTCTTCTACGATAGATTTTAATTTTTTACTTGGTTTAAATCTTACACCATATTTCTCTTCTACTTGCACCTTTTTTGTTGTACCAGGAATGTAAATCTCTCTTGCATTCTTTTTAACTGGAACAAAAGAACCAAAACCAATAAACGATACTGCTTCTCTAGCTTTAAGTGCATCTGTGATAGAATCTAACATTGAGTTAATAATTACCTCTACCTCTCCCTTTGGTAGTCCTGTCTTTTCTGAAATCTCTGCTACTAACATTGACTTTTTCATTCTTTAATCCTTCGTATTTACAAAATTTATACCAAATTCTATACAAATTATGGATATGCATTATATTTATATTTCATTTTGTCATATATTTTTTTAAATAGTAAAGAATCTTACGCTAATTAGGGGCTAAAAAGATAAAAAAGTGTAACTCTTTTAAGTTCATATGATATAATATATAAAAAAATTTGGAATAGAAATGTTAATAATAATTACAACTTTTACTATTGTTATGTACCTACTATTTTCTACAATATTTCACCAGTTCGATACTGTTGGTGTAATTGGGCAAGCAATTGGTAGCTGGAATCTTAAAATTTTTGGGTATATTGCATATATAGATTTTATTTTTATACTACTTCCTGTATATAGTTTTACAAATAATCCAAAACTTTTAAATAAGCTAGACCCATATGTTGGATGGATACTACTACTTATCTCTTTACTAATATTTCAAGGCTTACTTGTAAATCATGGTGGAGTTATAAGTAATATTTTATATAGTTCGCTTAGCCCATATATTGGCAAAGTTGGGCTTTGGTTTCTATTTTTCTTATCTTTAGTGCTATCTTTAACACTTATTACACAAAAAGACTTTTTAGAGATAATAAAAGCTCTAAAACTAGATAATATAAATAGTGCAATCGACGATATAAAAGAGAAAATAAATAGCTACTACAACCAAGCTTTAGAGCTATTTTTTCCTAAAAAAGATAGCATAGACGATATATTAAAACCACACACATCAACAAAGCAAACAGTAAGAAAAGAGCCCAAAAAGAGCGTTCCAAAACGCACAAAAGCAAAGGCTACACCACCAACTATAAAAAAAGAGGCAACTGTAAGTGTAAAATCTAAAGAGATAGAAAACTCAGAAGAGTCAACTATGCCAAAAGCTAAAAGCAACACAATAGTTTACGAATTAGAAGAGAACAAAAAACTCTTAGAAGACCAAATAGAATTAGGCGAAATAGAGAAGTCTAAAAACTTTAAAATGCCACCATTAAACTATTTGCAAAAGCCTAAAAAAAGCTCGCAAACTGTTAACGAAGCAGAGATAGACAGAAAACAAAAACACCTAATAGAGAAGCTAAGACAATTTAAAATAGAGGGCGATATTAAAAAAACATACACAGGCCCACTTGTTACAACTTTCGAGTTTAAGCCAGCACCAAATATTAAGGTATCTAAAATTCTAAATCTACAAGACGACTTAGCAATGGCACTAAGTGCAGAGACAATTAGAATTCAAGCTCCAATTCCAGGTAAAAGTGTTGTAGGAATAGAGGTACCAAACGATAGCTTCGAGACTATTTACTTAAGAGAGATTCTAGAGAGCGACCTATTTAAAAAGGCTAAATCGCCACTTGCAGTTGCTTTGGGTAAAGATTTAGTAGGGCAACCATTTGTAACAGATATTAAAAAGCTGCCACACCTACTAATTGCTGGTACAACTGGTTCTGGTAAGTCTGTTGGTATTAATGCAATGATATTATCTTTACTATATAGAAACGACCCAGATAATCTAAAGCTAATACTAATAGACCCAAAAATGTTAGAATTTTCTATTTATAACGATATTCCTCATCTGCTTACACCTGTAATTATAGAACCTAAAAAGGCAATTATAGCGCTAGCAAACCTAGTTAAAGAGATGGAAAATCGCTACAAACTAATGGCTAAAACTAAAGTAAAAAATATCGACAACTTTAACCAATGGGCAAAGAAAAACAACGAAGAGACAATGCCATTTATTGTTGTAATTATAGACGAGCTAGCAGACTTAATGATGACAGGCGGTAAAGAGGTAGAGTACTCTATTGCACGCCTTGCACAAATGGCTAGAGCTGCTGGTATTCATATAATAGTAGCAACCCAACGCCCAAGTGTAGATGTTGTTACAGGTATTATTAAAGCAAACCTACCAGCTAGACTTAGCTATAGAGTTGGGCAAAAAATCGACTCTAAAGTTATATTAGATGCAATGGGTGCCGAGGCACTACTTGGCCGTGGTGATGCCCTATTTACACCACCAGGTGCAGCAGGTTTAGTTAGACTACACGCACCGTGGAACACCGAAGAAGAGGTAGAAGAGGTAGTAAACTACCTAAAAGCACAAAGAGCGCCAGAGTACGACGAGAGCTACTTTAAATCAGACTCACAAAGTGACGACGACTACTCCGATGGCACCATAGAACTAGATGAGCTATACGACAAAGCTAAAGAGGTAGTATTGACAGATAGAAAAACTTCTATATCATATTTGCAAAGAAAGCTACAAATTGGGTATAATAGGTCGGCAAATATTATAGATCAACTAGAGAAAATGGGCGTATTAAGTGCCCCAAACAATAAAGGTAACAGAGAAATTATTTAAAGGATTAAAAATGGCATATTTCGATAAAGCAAAAGTTGGTGACAAAGTTTATGGTTTTGTATTTGGTAAAGGTAAAATTATAGATATCTATCCAGAGAGTTTTTACTCTTTAATGGTAGAGTTTAAAAATGGCTACGAGGTACCATATACTGCTGATGGTGTTCCAGGTTGGGGTAATTTTAAAAAGCAAACACTCTTCTTTAGAGATGACATAGACTTAAGCGATAAAGACTTCTCTCCTGTTACAGATATTCTCTCTATAAAAAGAATTATTAAATTAAGAGAGAAAAAAGCACTTGAGATTAGAGTACCTTCAGGAATTTGGAAAAATATTAAAAAAGTCGATGAAGACTATATTGAACAAATGTTAGAGAAAGAGAATCTACACCTATTTAGAGAAAAAAAGAAAAAGAACAAAAAAAAGAAACAAGAGAAGTAAACTACTAAACAAATATCCCTTAATGGGGTATTTTGTAACACATTTAAAATCTTTGTAACAATCTGATACACAATTTATTTTAATACCATAACTACAACCAATAGGTGCTAATTTAAAAAGCTACTTTTGATAACATAACTTATTAAAATTATAATTAGGAGTACCTAAATGTCTTTAATAGAAGATTATAAACAACATACACAAGAGCGTGCAGAACTTAATGTTCCGCCACTTCCACTTACAGCAAAGCAAACAGCAGAGCTTGTAGAGCTACTAAAAGAGACTCCGGTAAAAGAGGCTGAGTACTTAGTAGATTTACTAAACAACAATGTTCCTGCAGGTGTTGATGACGCTGCATATGTAAAAGCTGCATTCTTAAACGATATTGTTCAAGGCAATGCAACTAGCGAAGTTATTAATAAGCTTGATGCTATTAAAACTTTAGGTAAAATGCTTGGTGGTTACAATGTTGGACCACTTGTAGATGCACTAAAATTAGATAGCGACCTTGCAAGCGCAGCTGCAGCAGAGCTAAAAAATACTATCTTAGTTTACGACGCATTTAACGATGTTAAAAAACTAATGGACGAAGGTAACAGCTATGCAAAAGAGATTATAGAGTCTTGGGCAAATGCAGAGTGGTTTACAAACAAGCCAGAGCTTGAAAAAGAGATTAAACTTACAGTTTATAAAATTCCAGGCGAAACTAATACAGACGACCTAAGCCCAGCTAGCGAAGCGTTTACTAGAGCAGATATTCCTCTACATGCAAACTCTTTCTTACAATCTAGAATGCCAGATCCACTAGAGACTATGACTAAACTAAAAGAGAAAGGCAATCCACTAGCTTATGTTGGTGATGTTGTAGGTACTGGTTCTAGTAGAAAATCTGGTATCAACTCTGTACAGTGGCACATGGGTAGAGATATTCCAGGAATTCCAGGTAAAAGAACTGGCGGTGTAGTTATTGGTGATATTATTGCTCCAATTTTCTTTAACACTGCAGAAGATAGTGGTGCACTTCCTATTCAGGCACCAGTAGGCAAACTAGAAACTGGCGACGAGATTGTTGTTAAGCCTTTTGATGGCGTAATAGAAAGAGATGGCGAAGTAGTAAGCGAATTTAAACTAGAGCCAAACACTCTACCAGACGAGATGAGAGCAGGCGGAAGAATTCCACTAATTATTGGTAAAGGCTTAACAGCAAAAGCTAGAGAAGCTCTAGGCCTTGGTGCTAGCGATGTATTTATGGCACCAGAGCAACCAGAAGGTGGCAACAAGGGTTATACTCTTGCACAAAAAATGGTTGGTAAAGCATCTGGATTAGAAGGTGTAAGACCTGGTATGTATGTAGAGCCAGTATGTGCAACAGTTGGTAGCCAAGATACAACAGGACCAATGACAAGAGACGAAATTAAAGAGCTTGCGGCTCTAAGCTTTGGTGCAGATTTTGTACTACAAAGTTTCTGTCACACTGCTGCGTATCCAAAACCAGCAGATATCGATTTACAGCACACTCTTCCTAAGTTCTGGACAGAGAGAAAAGGGTTTATCTTAAGACCAGGTGATGGTGTAATTCATAGCTGGTTAAATAGAATGTGTCTTCCAGATACTGTAGGTACAGGTGGAGATAGCCACACAAGATTCCCAATAGGTATTAGCTTCCCAGCTGGTAGTGGGCTTGTGGCGTTTGCAGGTGTTACAGGTATGATGCCTCTAACAATGCCAGAGTCTGTTTTAGTTAGATTTAAAGGCGAAATGCAACCAGGAATTACACTAAGAGATTTAGTAAATGCAATTCCACATCAAGCGATTAAAGATGGTCTATTAACTGTAGAGAAAAAAGGTAAAAAGAACATCTTTGCAGGTCGTGTACTAGAGATCGAAGGTCTAGAAGATCTTAAGTGCGAGCAAGCATTCGAACTTAGTGATGCATCTGCAGAGCGTAGTGCAGCAGCTTGTACTGTTAAGCTAAATAAAGAGCCAATTATAGAGTATTTAGAGTCTAACATTGTATTAATAGAAGAGCTAATTAAGCAAGGTTACCAAGACGCTGCAACTCTACAAAGAAGAGCAGACAAAATGAAAGAGTGGATCAAAAATCCAGAACTTCTAGAAGCAGATAAAGATGCAGAGTATGCAGCAGTTATCGAGATTGACTTAAACGAAATTAAAGAGCCAATCTTAGCTTGTCCTAACGATCCAGATGATGTTAAAACTCTTACAGAGATTCACGCAGCTGGTCTAAGAACAGAAATCGATGAAGTATTCGTAGGTTCTTGTATGACAAATATAGGTCTTTTCCGTGCACTAGGAGAGGTTTTAAGAGGCGAAGGGCAAGTACCTACTAAATTATGGGTATGTCCTCCAACTAAAATGGATGAGAAGACTCTACAAGAAGAGGGTTACTACTCAGTATTTGGAAGTGCAGGAGCAAGAACAGAGATTCCTGGTTGTTCACTATGTATGGGTAACCAAGCACAAGTTGCAAAAGGTGCTTATGTATTTAGTACAAGTACTAGAAACTTCGATAACAGACTTGGTAAAGACTCTCAAGTTTATTTAGGAAGTGCCGAGCTAGCAGCAGTAGTTGCACTTAAAGGTAAACTACCAACAGCAGCAGAGTATATGGAGATTGTTCCAAACAAAATTAAGCCAGAGATGACTGACGATGTTTACAGATATCTAAGCTTTAATAAAGTTTCTAAAGAAGATTTAGAAGCAATGGTAGAGTAAAACACCCTACCCTATCTAAGTTAGCTAGCCTTTTGGTTAGCTCAACTTACTACAAAACCTTAAAACCAGTTCATCTAAAATTTTAATTAAATTTACTAATAATACTAAAACACATAAACTATAGGTGCTATCTAATTATTATCAAACCACCACCATATTGCAAATGCCATAGCTGGGCGATTTGGATATTTGGAGTTAAATATAAACTCTTTAGCCTCTTTTACTGGCAAGTATATAACATCTATATTTTCGTTATCTACTCCACCACCGCTATTTACTTGCATAGAGTCATCTACTTCTGTGTAATAAAGGTTCATTCTACTAACAGTTGTAAATGTTGTAATATACTCTAGTTTATCAACCATATAACCACACTCTTCTAGAACTTCTTCTTTTGCTACGCCAATAGAGTCTAAATGTGGCTTATCTTCTCGCCCACCACAAAGCTCATATCTGTAAGCTAAATCTGGGTGGTTTATATATACAAGTGGTCTAAACTGCTTAGTTATAACAAAAGCATTTTTATCTCTATGATATATTAAAATCTTTACAGTATCTAGCGCTTTTCTTACATTAGCTGCTTTCTTTTTACCATCTTCTTCGTAGCTAACTTCGTAAACCTCTATACTTTTAGAGTTATCTAGTTTTTTAATATCTATGTTTTTAATTTTACTATGCATTTAGAACCTTTTTTTATTTTTTTAAAACTATTTATAATTATATCGTATTAAAAACAGATTTTTTTACTATAATAGATTATGAAAAGTTTTAAATTTATATATTGTAGTTTAATTTTAACATCTTTAATATTTGCAAACGACTGCAACAGAGGCTCCTTAAGTAGCAAATTTTGCGATAGAGATAACGATATGCTAGCCGATACACCAACAGATACAAAAGAGTTAGTTGACCCTCATACACTTGTATTTGGTAATGTACCAAGCCAATCATTTATTTTCGATAAAAATGCAAAAAAAGCACTTATGCAACATATCGAAAAATATACTGGCAAAAAGGTTGTATTTTTTCCATACCAAACTAACTTAGCAGAGCTAGAGGCAATGCGCTCTGGTATGCTACATATTGCTGGTATGAATACTGGCTCTGTACCAATGGCAGTTAATTGTGCTGGCTTTAAGCTATTTGCAATGACAGCACTTGCCGATAAATCATACGGCTATACTATGAAAATAATTACCTATAAAGGTAGCAAAATTAGTAGCCCAAAAGATATTAAGGGGCAAACTATACTATTTACAAGTAGTTCATCTAACTCTGGATACAAAGCTCCTGTTGCTATATTAAATAGTAAATTTAATTTAGAAGAGGGAGTTGACTATAAATCTAAGTTCTCTGGCTCTCATGCAAAATCTGTTGTTAAAGTAGCCAACAAAGAGTACAAAGTTGCAGCTGTAGCTAGTGGCTTTACACCAGCTCTAATACGCAACAAAAAAATTGCAAAAGACTCTATTAAAGTTATATACGAGTCTGACTCGTTTCCTACTACTGGATATGGCTATAGCAATAAACTAAAGCCATCTCTTGCTAAAAAAATAGAAGAGGCATTTTTTACATTTGAGTTTAAAGATAAAAATAAAGCGTCTCTAAAACCATTTAATAAATTTGGAGAGAGTCGGTTTATACCCGTAGATTACAAAAAAAACTGGAGCATAATAAGAGATATAGACAAAGTTAACAAAATTAATTACGATTGCCACTAAGTACAATTATAAATCTAACCCCTCTCTTTAGCGCTATTACCTCTAACGCTCCATTTAAGTGCTTCTCTACAATTAGTCTACTCATGTATAACCCAAGCCCCATAGAGTCTTTTTTTGTTGTATAGTATGGATCAAAAACTCTATTTATATCTTCTAAATCTATTCCTTTACCATTATCTTCTACTGTAATTATAACTCTGCTATCTTTTTTATATAGCTTAACGCATATTATACCCTTACTATCAAGTGCATCTATTGCATTATTTATTAAGTTAATCATAACTTGCAAAAATTCGTTTCCATAAATTTTAAGCTCTATATTTTTTAAATCTTTTATAATTTTTATATCTTTTTTATTAATTGCAGAGCTTAAAAAGTCTATTGATTTCTCTATTAAAACCTTTAAATTTACTACTTCGGCTGCATCTTTTGGCTTATAAAATGTTCTAAAATCATCTATTGTATTAGACATGAACTCTATACTATCTTCTATCTTTTTTAGCTCTTTATCTAGCTCTTTATCTTTTGTATTAAATCTAATTGGAGCAACTATTGAAGCAACTTTATTAATTGGTTGCCGCCACTGGTGTGCTATCATAGAAAATAGCTCTCCTATTAAAGCTTGCCTAGATTGAAATATCAGTTTTTCGTTACTATCTTCTAACATAAACTGATACCTCTTTAGCATCTTATTAACTTTTAAAGAGAGATAAATAGATAACAGTAACGATAGTAGCCAAGTACCAATAAGTAGGTATACATTTGTAGCTCTATCTTGCTTTAACTTTCTTTTTTTTAGCTCTGTTTGCTCTGCTATTTTTTGTTTTATTAACTTCATATCCATAACAGCTGTTATATACCAATCGTACTCTGCAACATAAGATGTATAGGCAATTTTTTTATTATCTTCATAAATACCATCTATTCTTAAATCGCTAAAGTTCTCTATGTTTTTATCTTTTGGGGCGTATATTACTCTATCTTTAGAGTTAGTTACAAAAATAAATCCACCCCTAAAGTACGAGTTATCTTTTATATATGCTAAAATTTCGTTACTTACCTTTTTTTGCATATCTTTTAAGTACTCACCAGAGCCTATAAACCAGTTATACATATCTAAAAGTTTTATAAAACTAATCTTATAGTGCGAGTTGCCAGTTTTTGTGTTAGGTTTTCTCCAGTAGTAGTCTACATAGCCCTCTTTATCGTTTTCTATTACACCTATAAACTCTTTAACTAAATACTTTCCAGCGCTATCTCGCAAATTTAATACATTTTTTCCTACCATTGTATTATCGTAGTGCACTAGCAACTTGGCATCTAAATCTAACATAAAAATATACTTATTTGGCTTGCCATTTTTATTTATATTATTAAGTGTTTGAATAATTAATTTCTGTAGCTCTACTTTTGATAATTCATACCTATTATTATTGTAAATACTATTTAAAATATTTGCAACAGAGTTAACTACTCTTTTTGTTTCATCTTTTATTTTATCGCTACTTTTGTAGTTATAGTAGCGTATAAATTCACTTAAGCTCTCTACCTTCTCTATTAGACTTCGCTTTTGTGTATCTATAACTATCTTTTCATATCTATTTAGCTCTCTTTGAATATCTTGATTCTTTGTATAAAAAAAGAACATATAAGATAACCCACCATAAATAAGTAGAACAATTAATGGAAAAATAATAATAAGTGTTGTAATTGGCTTACTATTTTTAAAATTAAACATCAATCACACTCTATAAAATAGCCTTCGCCACTTCTATTTTTTAAAATACCCTCAGGTAGCTTTTTCCTTAGGTGCTTAATAAAAGACCTTATTGCATTATCGCTAGGTACGCCATCTGTCCATAAAGATATAATATCGTAATATGTAACCATTTTAGATGTTGCTAACCTCTCTAAAAAGTAGAACTCTTTTTTAGTTATTATATGCTCTTGGTTGTCATAAGTTAATTTTAGTGTTGCTCTATCTAGCTCTATACCACAAAGTAAAGTAATACTATTGTGATTTTTATAGTAGTTATTAAGCGTATCAAGTAGCATATGTATCTTATCAGATGTTAGTGGTTTTACTATATATTTACTTAAATTAAACTCTACAGACTCTAGCAGATAATCGGTGTTTGTGTAAGCTGAAATTATTATAATTTTTACATTTTCGTGCGTTTGTCTAATCTCTTTAATTAGCTCAATTCCGCTCATTTTTGGCATTTCTATATCTACTAGCATAATATCTATATCGTTATTATAAAAAATATCTAGCGCCTCTAATCCATCTTTTGCGGTGTAAAAATTTTTAAAAAAGTTGCTTAAAAGTTTAGAAATATTCGATAAAACCTCTACCTCATCTTCGACATATAGTACTGATTTATCTTTTAAATATTCATACATAACTACTCTCCTAAGTAAATTATACCAAAATTATTAGGCAAATATATAACCTTTATGTTACAATATTACAAAAAGAGAAGATGTTTGTTCATATCGATATAGACTCGTTTTTTATCTCGGCAGAGAGAACTAAAAACCCAAAACTTCTAGGTATTCCTGCAGCAGTTGGTAGCAGAAGCAATTTAGAAATTTTTAGTAAAAATAGAGAGAATATAAAACTTTTAAATATAAATAGCGGTGCTTTTGTTACACCTGTTTTTCATAACGATTTTCAAAGAACATTTGAAAACTACTTTATAGATAAAATAGATGGCAAAGATAAAATTAGAGGCATAATAACAACCGCAAGCTACGAAGCAAGAGCGTGTGGTGTTAAAACTGCTATGCCAATTGCACATGCTATCTCTTTGTGCCCACAAATTGTGGTTGTGCCATCTAACTATACGCTATATCACAAGCTTTCTCGCGCAATATATATCTACTTAAAAAAAGAGATTCCACTAATTGAACAATATAGTATAGACGAATTCTTTGGCAAACTAGATGGCTGGATAGCCGACGATAAGGCTCTTGAGTTTGCTACTAAATTAAAAGATAGTATATACAAAAAGTTTAAAATTCCAGTTTCTATTGGTATTGCAGAGTCCAAATTTATTGCAAAAGTTGCAACCAACTACGCAAAGCCATATGGTGTACATTTAGTAAAAGAGCAACAAGAGTTTATAAAAGATATACCTATAGAGAAATTTCCAGGTATTGGCAAAAGCCTAAGCAAAAGATTACACTCTTATGGTATTAAAAGTTTATCAGATATCTGCAACTCTAAAGAGCTACTATACAGATGGAAACTACCAGGAATTGAGTTATATAATAAAATATGTGGTTGTGGTGGCGACATAAAAATAAAAGAGCCTAAAAAATCTATAGGGCTAGGCAGAACATTCGATACAATATACGACTACAAAGAGATAAAAAGACGCACCACAATTATGGCAAGACACATAGCATATATGGTAAGCAAAGCAGATGTTAATCCACTAAGGTATGAGCTAAAAATAAACTACAGCGATGGCTCTAAAGCCAAAGAGGCAATAAGTACTAATAGGCTATTTAGCGAACATCTATTAAAGGAGTCTTTACTTACAATTTTAAAGAAAATTTACGACTCTAATAAAGGGGTAATTAAATTAAGAGTTAGTGTTTATAACTTTCAAAAGGGCAATAAGACAACACTCTCTTTACTAGAGCACACAGAAGATATTAAACAAATAGAGCTAGATAGTGCGGTTACTAATTTAAGAAACCGCTTTGGCTTAGATATTCTTAAAAATGCAAACGAAATTTAAAATCTAAAGTCATCTCCTAAGTAGTGCTTTCTTACTACATCATCGTGTGCTATGTCGTTTGCTGTTCCATTTGCTATTAACTTACCGCTCTCTAAAACATATGCTCTATCGCAAATACTAAGTGTCTCTCTTACATTGTGATCGGTTATTAAGATACCAATATCCATATCGGCTAACTGCTTTATAACCTTTTGAATATCTGCAACTGCAATTGGATCTACCCCTGCAAAAGGCTCATCTAAAAGCAAAAAGCTTGGCTTATTTATTAAGGCTCTTGCAATTTCACATCTTCTACGCTCTCCACCACTTAGCTTTACGCCAAGTCTCTTTCTAATTGGGTCAATATTTAGTGCTTGTAGCATCTCTTCTACTCTGCTTTTTTGTTCGTTTTTTGTTAAAATACCAGCCTCAGCTGCAATATATAAGTTGTCCTCTACACTTAAGTCTCCAAATATACTAGACTCCTGAGGCAAATACCCAATACCAAACTTTACCCTCTGGCTTAGTGGTAAATTAGTAATATCTTCTCCATCTATAAAGACTTTTCCATTAGTTGCTTCTACTATTCCACAAATCATATAAAATGTTGTTGTTTTACCAGCACCATTAGGACCTAAAAGCCCTACAATCTCCGAGCTCTCTACACTTAAAGATACATCTTTTACAATATCTTTTTTTCCAATAACTTTACTTAAATCTTTTGCTTCTAATTTATGCATTATCTACCGCCTCTACCTTATACTCTCTTTTACCATCTGCACTAAATTCTATACCTATAGAGAACAGACTAAAACCTGCTCTAATTAACAAATCTACTAAACTCTCATCTGCCCACTCTACTAAATGAATACCCTCTTTTTCGAACTCTTCTAATAGTCCAAGCTCTACTAAATCTTCAAACTCTACTCTATAAAAGTCGTAATGAAAAACGCTATTAGAGTAGCACTGCTGTAGTGCAAATGTAGGCGATGTAGCTAAAGAAGCACCAACATCTAAAGCTTTTACTATACTAGCAACTAAAGTTGTCTTACCAGCTGCTAAATTACCATTAAGCAAGACAATAGAGCTACTAGGCAATAGCGCTAAAATCTCTTTAGCAAAACTATCTAAATTATCTAAAGCTACCTTCTTTTGTAGCAGCACTCTAGAAGCTATTTGAGATCTCAATAATTCTCTCCAAATGCTCTATAGCTTTACCACTAGAGATTGCTTGCTCTAGCATCTTAATGCCCTCTTTAACATCTTTTACTTTACCATCTGCAAATAGAGCATATGCGCCATTTAAAAGTACTACATCTCTTTTTGCATCTGTTAGCTCGCCACTTAATATTGCTCTTGTAATCTTTGCATTATCTGTAGCACTTCCGCCTAAAATATCCTCTTTAGGTGCTAACTTAAAACCGTGCACCTCTGGGTCTATAACACCCCTAACTACTCTACCACTCTGTATATATGCAAAATCTGTTAAAGTGCTAATACTTATCTCATCCATGCCATCACGGCTACTTACAACAAAAGCTCTTGTTGTATCTAGCTCTATTAGAGCATCAGAAATTACATCTATAAACTCTGGGCTAAATACTCCTAAAAGATACTTTTTAGCGCCAGCTGGATTTGTAAGAGGCCCTAGTATATTAAATATTGTTCTATGTGTTAAAGATTTTCTAACAGGCATAATATGCCCCATAGCCGGGTGATGATTCATAGCAAATATAAATGTCCAGCCAACCTCTTTAAGCATCTCAATTTGTGCATCTGTGTTTAAATTTAAGTTTATACCTAAAGCCTCTAACACATCTGCCGAACCAGAGTTACTAGTAATGCTTCTATTACCATGCTTAGCAACCTTAGAGCCTGCACTTGCAAGTAGTAAAGAGACAGTAGTAGAGATATTAAAACTACCACTCTTATCTCCACCAGTTCCTACAATATCTATAAGCTCATCTTGAAGCTTACTATCAACTGGTAGCTTAATAGAGTGCTCTCTCATTACAGATGCAGCATTTGCTATATCTTCACTACTCTCGCCCTTATTATAAAGTGCAACTAAAAACTCTTTTGCCTCACTATCACTTAACTCATTTTTAAAAAGCTTATTAAACATCTCTTTGCTCATAAATCCTCCTATAGCTCTTTTACATACTCTTCTTTAGCACTCTTTGGTACAGTTTTAGTTGTTGGTATTTGTAAAACTTCGAACTCTTTTGCACCCTTTAGATACTCTATTTTAATCTTGTCGCCAACTTTTACATCTTTCGATGGTTTAGCCTTAATACCATTAATAAACACAACTCCACTCTTAACCATATCTTGTGCAATTGTACGCCTCTTTACAACATTAACACTACTTAGCCACTTATCAATTCGCAAGAGTAAACTCCTCTTTAGCCTTTTTAGCCTCTATTTGACCTATCATAGTTAAAGCATCGTTTGCTACAAAACCTCTTTGCTTTAGCTCTTCTAAGTGCTTAAGTGCCTCTTTAGTTTTAAACATACCTGTATTTACAAGAGCATCAATCACATCTTGCATGCTCTCGTCGCTCTCTTTTAATAAAAGCTTAAGAAGAAAAACTTTCTTCTCAACTTCATGTTCTTGTAGGCTCATTAATGTAGCTCTTCGTTTAACTTAACTTCTCTAGTACTTCTTCTTGCTAGTATCTCGCCAGTTGTTGAGTCTTGACGATAGTGAATACCATTTAAGTTTGCAAGCTCTGCACCTTTAAAGTACTCTTTGTCTTCTAAGTTAGCCTCTGGGTTTGCCTCTTTAATTAATGTTAACTGATCTTTTGTAATCTTAATTTTTGTACCAGCTAAAATTGTTACACCAGCATCTACAATACAGCTATCTCCAACTGGTAGCCCAGTTACAGAGTTTGCACCAAGAAGTGTGTTCTCTCCAATGCTAATTGGATTACCATCTGTTCCACTTAGTACACCTAGAATACTAGCTCCTCCTCCAACATCACTACCGCTTCCTACAATTGCAGAAGAGCTAATTCTACCCTCTACCATAACAGGCCCTAGTGTTCCTGCATTAAAGTTAATATAACTAGCTCCAGGCATTACTGTAGTACCAGCTGCAAGTTGCGCACCCATTCTAACTTTGCTAGAGTCAAGTACTCTTGTGTTATCAGCAGGAATAATGTGTTGTAAGAATCTTGGGAACTTATCTACACTATCGATATTTGGGAAAGTTCCTTTAAGTTTCATCTCTATTTCGTTTTCTCTTAAATACTCTAGTTCATAAGGCTTGTTACCAACCCACGCAACATTACTTAAAATTCCAAACGCACCATTTAAGTTAATTCCTCTAAGCTTTGCTTTACCAAGAGATAGAGCATATAACTTAAGATAAACAGCCTCTACAGACTTTGGAGCATCGTCTTCAAAAAGAATAGCAATAGTGTAATCTCTTGCTATATCGCCTAGCTCACTTAAAACTTTTATTACTTGTACATTCTTATGTGCATCACCAACTGCCTCTGCTAAAAACGGAGCAAAAGCCGCCATTGCGTTAGCTACAAATCTATCATCTATAGTAGTTGTAAATTCGCTACCGCTAAAATCAACCTCTACACCACTCTCTTGAAGCGCTTTAACAAACACAGCCGCACTTCCAAAATTCTCATTCCAGTTAATTACAGCAAAGTTAGCTTGTAGTATCTTATCTGCACTCTTTTGTCCTCTATCTACCTTAGCAATACCAAATGCTACTGGCTTCTTATAATTAGCACTACTCTCAACAGAACTAACTAACTCTTTAAACTCTTCTACGCTTTTAATAGTATCAATCATTATATATATCTCCCTAAAATTAATAAATACTATTATATCTAATTTTAAATTATGAGTTCCACAAAAAAGCACCCTGCTAGCTACATTATTATATATTATAAGCACTCTATTTACATACATATAAACTTAAAGAAAATTAATAAATATTTGTAAATCTTTAAAATTGTAAACCAAAGTGTAAAATATTGTAAAATACTAATGCAAATTTTTTTAAAATAATTTCTTAATTTAAAAAGATAAAAATATCTAAATTCATTTAAGTATTAAGCTCTTAAATAGCTATATATAGGCGTCTTAAGAGTAAAAAATAAAAAAACGAAACGAAACTATAGATAAATTAAGTAATTTTTTATGCATTATATGCAATAATATTTCCTAAGTGACAACCTACTAAAAAAAATTTACAAAAAAATTCTTCATATTTTTTAATTTAAGCTTCATATTAGTTAATGTTAAGTATAATTCTCGTATATGAATGGCAAAATAGTTGCTCTAAAAAATTTTTTAGACTTTAGAGCTAAGCGCTTTTCAATTAAAAAGGTGGACAAGATGAAAACTATATCTAAATTTTTAAGTGTTGCATTAATAGCAAGTTCAACTCTTTTTGCAGGTGGACCATTTGTTGCAACTCCAGAGCCAGATGTTGAACCAGTAGAGCCAGCAGTTGCTGAAATTCCAGAAACTGAGCCAGCTAAAGAGATTACACCATATTTTGGTGGTGCTTTAGGTACATCTAAGGGTAAAGTAAATAGTAGTGCAAAAGTTTGTGGAGGTTGTACATACGATAAAATTACACAAACTACAGGTAAAGAGAGCGATAAGCTTATCAACTGGGGTGGTAGCGACGATGCAACAACTGGCATGATTTTAGCAGGTGCAGAGGTAAACGACTACCTAGCAGTAGAGGGTCGTATTACAAAAGCTATTTCAGATTATGAAATTAAAGACCACAAGCCAATTAGCTATACAAATGCTGCTGTATACCTAAAGCCACAAGCAAAATTCGAAGACTTTACAGTTTACGGACTGTTAGGTTATGGTATCTCTAGCATAGACTTTATGGATAAAAACACAAAAGCTCACGGCTTCCAATATGGTGCTGGAGGTAGCTATGATATAGACGATCAAATTACTGCATTTGTTGACTACACAAAACTTATGGGTAAAAGCAAAAAGATATCTGACGCTACAACACTAGAAGGTCTAAGCAGTGTTAACGCAGGTATAATCTTTAAGCCATAATTATTTATCTAAAAGAGGTTATTCTCCTTCCTCTTTTATGTAACATTTTTTAAAACATAAATTATTTTATCACAATTTTCCATCTCATATAGTTTAATTGGGAGCCCACTAACAAGCTCCCAACCACTAAGTAAGTTAAAAAACTCTTCGCTATAGTAGTACTGAGAGATACTCTGGCTATATCTTTTATAACAATCTTTATCTTTTTCAAATAGAGTAAATATAGAGTCATATACCCCAGCTTCATAAAAGCTCTCTATTGTTAAGTATCTCTCATTATCTTGGGCTATAAAGTTACCTACTGCTAAATCGCTTAAGCCAAATTCGCTATTAGCATCAAATATAAAATACCCTCCACTTTTTACAACACTCTTTAAATCTTCGAAAAATGCTATAAACTCTTGCGGAGTTAAGTAGTTAATCATATCAAAAGTAGCAGTAGCAACATCAAAACTCTCGTCTATATCTTTTAAGTTACTATTAAATACCCTTAAGCCTTTGCTCTTTGCAATATTAACCATAGAGCAACTCTTATCAACTCCTACCAAACTCTCTAATGTAAATTTGCTATCTATATTAATTAAAAAGTCGCCACTTCCGCAGCCAATATCTATTAATGAATTAAAATTTAAATCTTTTAAAATGTTGTAGTAGTAGTTATAAAGTTTAGGAGCATACTCTTTAATTCCAAGTAAATCCTCTACCCTAGCGTAGAGGTTAAGGGCATCTACACTATTGCTATTTGCCACCCTCTATCGCCTCTTTAAGTAAGTTATATAGTTCTAGAATCTCTTTTTTCTTCTCGAAAAAACTATCTTTATTTGCTATTAAATGAGCACTAGAAGTCATAATATCTTCTGCTACTTTAAGCCCATTCTCTTTCATAGTAGTACCTGTTTCTACAATATCAACAATTGCATCTGCAAGCCCAACTAATGGTGCAAGCTCTATAGAGCCATATAGCTTTATAACCTCTACACCAACAGCCTTACTAGCAAAGTAGTTTTTAGTAATATTTACCATTTTAGTAGCAACTTTTATATCTGGTTTGCTCCAATCTAACTTATCGTTATCTTTAATACCAATACAAACTCTACACTTACCAATTTCTAAATCTAGTAAATCAACAATATCTAGCTCTTTTTCAGTAATAACATCAAGACCAACTACCCCAATATCGGCAGCTCCATGCTCTACATATGTAGGCACATCTTGGTTTCTTACATTTAAAAATCTAAATTCAGGAGTCTCTAAAATTAACTTTCTACTCTCGAACTTAAACTCACTATTAAAAATTTGTGCCATTAGTGCCATTGTCTCTTCTGCAATACGCCCCTTAGGCAATGCTATTGTTAGCATTTAATCTCCTTAATTACTTTTTGCATACCCTTAAATACCAGATACTTATCAAACTTTGCATCTAAATATTTAGATAAAAGCTCTCCATCTCCACCAGTGCAATAGATTGGTAAATTTTTACTATTAATCTTCTCAACCAAAGCAACAATTGGTGCAATAATACCATAACTTACACTTAAACTTGTTGTAGAATTAGGAAGAGTGCTAATATCTATACTATTTATCTTATCAATAGCCAATATAGACGATATCTCTTTATAAGACTCTTTAACTCTCCATAAACCAGGTAAAATAGTACCACCAACAAAACTATTGTCTTTTTTTAAATCTACAGTAATTGCACTACCTGCATCAATATATATCCCATCATCACAACTTAAAAGCAACACTTTCCTATCTATCCCCATACCACTATATGAGCCATCAAGCTTTACAAAGGGTTCAATATCTATCCAATTAGAGTTTGATTCTAAAAGCTTTTTTATATCAGGATTTACATTAATATAGTAGAGTGTGGAATCTTTATATTGTTTAAATAGCTCATTATACTCTAAATCAGTAACACTACTACCATCATAAAGATGGGCATATCTGTTACCGATATCTACTAAATACACTCTTTTTACTCGTTAAAAGAGCCAATAGCAGTAAGTTTTTTATATCTTTTTTCTATTAACTCATCTTTACTTAAAGCAGTTAACTCATTTACAGCATTTAGATAATACTCTTTAACCGCATTAGCAGCTACAATCTTATCTCTATGCGCTCCAATAAGTGGCTCGTCTATAATATCGTCTATTAAATTGTGCTCTTTTAAAGAGTCTGGTGTTATTTTAAGTGCTTTTGTAGCTTGCTCTACTTTACTAGGGTCGTTCCATAAGATTGCACTACAACCCTCTGGAGAAATTACAGAAAATACAGAGTATCTCATCATAGCTAACTTATCGGCAACACCAATAGCAAGTGCACCACCACTTCCACCTTCGCCAATTACAACAGAGATAAGTGGAACTTTTGCATCAGAAAACTCTAAAAGATTTCTAGCAATTGCTTCGCTTTGTCCTCTCTCTTCAGCACCAAGTCCTGGGTATGCACCCGGAGTGTCTATTAGCATTAAAACGGGAATATTAAATTTTTCTGCTAGTCTAACTGCTCTTAGAGCTTTTCTATACCCTTCTGGGTGTGGCATACCAAAATTTCTATTTATCTTATTTTTAGTACCACGACCTTTTTGCTCGCCAATTAGCATTGTTTTTTGTCCATCTATCCAACCTAAATAGCAAACAATAGCAGGATCATCTCTAAAAGTTCTATCGCCATGAATCTCTTGAGCATCTTCCATAAGAGCACGCATATAATCAAGCGCATATGGACGGTCTGGGTGTCTTGCAAGTTGTAACTTTTGGTAATCGCTTAAGTTACCAAAAACTTTCTTAACTTCTTTATTTAAATCTTTCTCTAAAATCTCTACCGCTGCTTCATCGCCTCTAGCCTTAGCAGACTCTACAGAGTTTTGAATCTCCTCTATAGACTTCTCGAAGTCAAGATAAGTTGCCATCAGTTACTATCCTTGATATTTTTTAAAAATTACTACTCCGTTTGTACCACCAAATCCAAATGAGTTACTCATAACTACATTTAATTCACTCTCTCTAGCACCATCTGTAACATAATCTAAATCACAATTCTCGTCTGGTGTTTCGTAATTAATTGTTGGTGGTATAACACCTTTCTCCATTGCCATAATAGAAATTACAGCCTCTATCGCTCCAGCTGCACCTAAGCAGTGTCCTATTTGACCTTTTGTTGAGCTAACTGGTGGACAGTTCTCTTTGCCACCTAAAAGCTCTTTAATTGCTGCTGTTTCGTTTTTGTCGTTAACTGGTGTAGATGTACCGTGTGCATTTACATAGTCTAGCTTAGGGTTACCTGCCATCTTCATAGCTGCTTTCATTGCTCTTAAAGGGCCACTCATTGTTGGTGTTGTAATGTGGTTAGCATCTCCACTCTCACCAAAACCAATTAATTCACAATATATTTTTGTACCTCTTGATATAGCAGCATCATACTCTTCTAAAACTAGTGCACCAGCACCCTCACCCATTACAAAACCATCTCTTTGTGCATCAAATGGTCTAGATGCACTTTTTGGATCGTCGTTTCTAGTTGATAGCGCTTTCATAGATGCAAATCCTCCAATACCAACAGGGCAAATTGCACTCTCTGCACCAACAACTAACATTCTATCTGCTCCGCCAATCATAATTGTTTTAGCAGCTTCACCAATCGCGTGTGTACCCGCAGCACAAGCAGTTACCGAACTTAAGTTTGGTCCCTTTAAGTTCTCTTCAATAGAAACAAATCCACCTAGCATATTAACTAATGCAGATGGTATAAAAAATGGAGAAATTCTTCTAGGACCTCTATTTTCGCACACTAAAGAGTTCTTCTCTATTGCTGGTAAACCACCAATTCCAGATGCTGAGCTAATACCAAAACTATCTCTATCTACACTATCATCTATATTTGCATCTTTAATAGCATCTTTAGCAGCTTTTAATCCAAAATGTATAAATCTATCAGCTTTTTTAACCTCTTTTGCATCCATAACTGTTGTTGGGTCAAAATCTTTAACTTCACCAGCAACTTGTGCAGAAAATTTAGAAGGGTCAAAAATAGTAATTCTATCTATACCGCACTCTCCTGCAACTATTGCATCAAAAGAGCTATCCTTATCGTGTCCTACACTGTTTATCATTCCTAAACCAGTAACTACTACCCTTCTCACAACCACTCCTAAAAGATATTTTAAAGATAACAAAACTCAAAAGAGTTCTCTTATCTTTACCCCAAAAGGGGAAAAATTAAGCCTTAGCTTCTTCGATGAATTTTACTGCATCTGCAACAGTTGCAATACCTTCTGCACTCTCATCTGGAATTTCGATATCGAACTTCTCTTCTAATGCCATTACTAGCTCAACTACATCTAAACTATCTGCACCAAGATCTTCTGCAAATTTTGAATCATCTTTAATTTCATCTAAGTTTACACCTAGTTGCTCTGCTACTACTTCTTTTACATCATCTAAAATTGCCATATATGACTCCTTATAAAATATGGGCTAAGTATAACTAAAAATCGTTAAAAATAGCTAACAAAGTCTATTTTTTTAACTCTTTTTTACATCTAATGTTGCGAATTTTCATTATTTAGCACATATTTAAACACAAATTTAAATGCTATATTATAAGCTATTTGTAAAGATTTTAGTTATCTAATCAAATTTTTAAAATCTAATATTACTTTGGTTCCTACGCCCTTTTTAGACCCTATCTTTAAAATAATAGAGTTAGCATCGCAAAAACTCTTTACTATACTTAAGCCTATTCCCTCGCCTAAACTAGCACTATTTTCTTGGTAATATCGCTGATATATTAAAGATAATTCATCTTGCTCTATACCTACGCCAAAATCTTCTATAATTAGTTTAGTTTTATCTATCGATATTAATATCTCGCTATCTCTATTAGAGTACTTCATTGCGTTTTCTATAATATTATCAACACTTTGCTCTAACCCTATTGTATCTACCTCAACTTTTAAATTTTCTAAATTTAATTTAAAGCTATTGCGACTAAACTCTTTAAAAAAATCTACTCTATCTTTTATAAATATACTTAAATCTATCTGCTCTTTTTCTACTTGTGCTATCTCTTTTTTTATGTTGTAACTTAAAACTTCGTATAGTCTATTTAATCTTTTTAGTGAAGAATTTACCCTATCTACTCTTTTTAACTCTTTTTGGCTTTTCATATCTTTAGATAGCATCTTCATATTTGCCTCTATTGTGCTAATTGGCAAATTAATCTCGTGCAGAGTCTCTCTTACAATGTGTTCTAAAAGTCTATCTTGCTTCTCTTTTTGCTCACTTATAAGGCTATATAATATATATCCAATAAATAATATAACAGGTGTTAACATTAGTGCAGATACTAAAAAACTAAACTCTCTATTTAATATATACATTAAAGCAAACAGAAGTATCTGAACTACTAAAAATAGAGCTAAAAACCACCACTTCATACTATTTTAGTGCTATCAAAAATATAGCCTACCCCTCTTACATTATCAATTGCATCTGCAAAATATCTTTTTAATTCGCTTATATATACCCTTAAAGTTGCGTAACTAATATCGCCATCGCTCCAAGCGTTACTATATATCTCTTCGTAGCTAATTACTCTGTCTCTATTTTTAGCCAAATAACATAAAAGCTCAAATGGCTTTAAGGCAAGTGATTGCTCTTTAGCATTTATAAACAGTTTTTTTCTATTTAAATCTATAGTATAGTTTGCAAATTTAATAACATTAGCGCTAACATTTCGCCTTAATACTACATTAACTCTAGCTAATAGCTCATCTAAATCTATTGGCTTTTTTAGATAATCTTGCGCACCTATACTAAAGCCTTTAAGTAAAGAGTCTCTGTCGTCTCTAGATGTAATAAAAATTGTAGGAGTTAAATCGCCACTATCTCTTAAAGAGCTAAGAGCCTTTAAGCCATCTTCAAATGGTAAATTAATATCAAAAATAAATAGATCATAACTATTTTCGTAAGCTAAATCGTAAGCACTAAAGGGGTCTAAAACACTATCCACCATAAACCCCTCGTCTTCTAAAAACTCACTTAATGTTTCGTTATATAGCTTATCGTCTTCTAGTAGTAGTATTTTCATCTATTTTAGCCTTTTACTTTGTGGCATTGGTGTTTTAATAGCGTTAAAAAAATTAAACTGCTTTAACTTTTTAGCTTGAGCTGATATCGTTTATGCACACTTGCATAGATATTCGCTTTGCTTGTTGGCGCTTCGGTTTCGTCGCTAAAAAGGCAAAACTTTTTGCCTTTTTTTAACGCGACTCACATCATCATTCCGCCGTTTACTTTTAGGGTTTCGCCAGTGATATAGCTAGAGCTATCGCTTAGTAAAAATGCTACAGCTTCGGCAACCTCTTTAGGCTCTCCAAATCTTGCTAGTGGAATTTTAGATACAAATGCATCTTTTACTTCATCTTTTAATACATCTGTCATCTCTGTTGCTATAAAGCCAGGAGTAATAGTATTAAATCTAATACCTCTAGGAGCTGCCTCTTGTGCAAAGCTTTTGCTCATTGCAATTACACCGCCTTTACTTGCGCTATAGTTTGTTTGTCCTGCATTTCCTGTCTCTCCAACAATACTTGCAACATTAACAACACTTCCAAAACGCTTTTTGCCCATAACTTTAATAGCCTCTCTACATCCAATAAATACAGACTTTAAGTTAGCATCTATTACATCCATAAACTCTTGTGTCTTCATACGCATTGCAAGTTTATCTTTTGTAATACCTGCGTTATTTACCAAATAACTAAGCTCTCCATCGCTTTGTACTATCTGTTTAATTGCGCTTACAAACTCTTCTTCTACGCTTACATCAAAACCTATAATCTCAGCGCTTCCACCACTTGCAACAATTGTCTCTTTAACACTATTTGCTTCTGCTTCTCCACTTCTATAATTTATCCAAACCTTTAGCCCATATCCAGCTAAAACTTTTGCAATCTCTGCTCCAATTCCACGGCTAGCGCCAGTTACTAATACATTTTTTCCACTAAATTTCACTCTTTCTCCTTTACTTTAAAATTAAACTCTCATCCATCTGGCTTGGAACTTCTAGCTCCATTAGCTCTAGAACAGTTGGTGCAATATTATTTAAACCACCACCACTTTTAAGCTCTTTAACCTTTGGCGATATTACAAATGCAAACACCTCTCCAACTGTATGGTTAGTTAATACATTTCCACTCTCGTCTATCATCTCTTCACAATTTCCATGGTCGCTTGTAATTATAACATTATAATCTCTCTTCTTTGCAACCTCTAAAATCTTGCCTATTTGCTCATCTACAGCCTCTACCGCTTTTATAGCCGCTTCAAAATTGCCAGTATGCCCAACCATATCGCCATTTGCAAAATTTACTACTACAAAATCATAATCTTCTCTCATAGCCACTCTAACAGCCTCTCCAACCTCTGGTGCAGACATTTGAGGTTGCAAATCGTAAGTTGCAACATCTGGACTTGGTATTAAAACACGGCTTTCGTTTAAATATGGCTCCTCTATTCCACCATTAAAAAAGAATGTAACATGCGCATACTTCTCTGTTTCAGCCGTATGTAGTTGCCTTAAACCAGCACTGCTAATAACCTCTGCAAGTGTATTTTTAGGGGGTTCTTTTTTAAATAATACTGGGTAGCTAAACGATGCATCATATTGTGTCATTGTTGCAATATTTAGCAAAATATTTTTTTGCTCAAAATGGCTAAAATCTTTACTTCCAAGAGCTGTTGTAATCTCTCTTACCCTATCGCTTCTAAAGTTTGCAATAACTACACTATCACCACTTTGCATTCCGCTATAACTATTAAATGCAGCTGGTAAGATAAACTCATCAGTAATATCCTCTTTATAGCTTTGCTCTATATACTCTTGTGGCAATAGCTCTGTTTGTGGTGTAGCCTCTACTAAAGCTTTGTAGCCCTTTTGTACTCTCTCCCATCTATTGTCTCTATCCATCGTGTAGTAGCGCCCACTTATGGTTGCAATTTTAATACTGCTATCACAAATATCTTCTATTTGCTTTAAATATTTATTTGCAGAAGTTGGCGAAACATCTCTACCATCTGTAATTAAGTGTAACCACACACTTTTATTTGCATCTTTTGCAATCTTTGCTAAACCAATTATATGCTCAATATGCGAGTGTACACCGCCATCGCTTAGCAACCCAACAATATGAAGAGTGTTAGATTTTTCTAAAACACTATTTAAAGAGTCGTTCTTTGCTAAAGATCCATCTTTAAGCGCTAACGAAATTTTAACCAAATCTTGGTACAAAACTCTACCGCTTCCTATACTCATATGCCCAACTTCGCTATTACCCATTTGCCCCTCTGGCAGACCAACACTTAACCCATGAGTAGAGATTAAAGTATTAGGGTAATTCTTAAAAAGATCATCATAAGTTGGTGTATTTGCTTTAATAAATGCATTTGCTTTTGATTCTGGCTTATAACCTATGCCATCAGTAATAATCAACAAACTTTTTTTTGGCATTAATATTCCTTTTTGTCCTATTTGCTACTATTATTAAAAAAATTTTAGTAAAATATCACTAATTAATTCTTGTTATTTTTATTTCAAGAACTCTATTATATGATAAAAACTTGAAAGTTGGTCAAATGTTATATTACTTACACGAAATATTCAATATTAATCTATTACAATACATTACACTAAGAGCTGGAGTATCGTTTTTTGTTGCTTTTTGCTTAACGCTAACGCTAATTCCACAATATATTAAGTGGGCAAAAGCAAAAAAGGCAAATCAGCCTATTAACAAGTGGGTAAAAAGCCACGAAAACAAGCAACACACTCCTAGTATGGGTGGGGCGGTATTTATTTTCTCTACTATAATAGCAACTTTGCTTACTGTTAACCTTACAAATCCATATGTAATTGGTGGCTTAATAACACTTATTGGCTTTGCTCTAGTAGGCGCAAAAGACGACTTAGGCAAAATTTTAAGTGGCGACAACCTAAAAGGCTTAAGCCCAAAAGGCAAAATGGCACTGCTTATTGTTATATCTTTAGCAACATCTACAATAATCTACTACGCGGGTATGCCTACAACATTTTATGTTCCTTTTATAAAGACTCCACTATTCGATATGGGTATCTTTGCAATACCTTTTTGGGTCGTTGTATTTATAGCTGCAAGCAACGCAGTAAACTTAACAGACGGCCTAGATGGCCTAGCAACTGTGCCAACAGTAATAGCGCTCTCTACACTTAGTGTAATTGTATATGTTATAGGGCACGCAATATTGGCAAACTATTTACTACTTCCAAACATTAAAGGTGTAGGCGAAGTTGTAATTATAGCATCTGCACTAGCTGGCGCACTACTTGGCTTTTTATGGTACAACAGCTACCCAGCAGAGATATTTATGGGAGATACAGGCTCGTTATCTATTGGCGCTTTTTTGGGCTATATGGCAATAATTGGTAAGAGCGAAGTGCTATTAATTTTAGTTGGTATTATATTTGTAATCGAGACTCTATCGGTTATTTTACAAGTTGGTAGCTTTAAGCTAAGAGGTAAAAGGGTGTTTTTAATGGCACCAATTCACCACCACTTCGAAATGAAAGGCTGGAAGGAGAGCAAAATTATAGTTCGCTTCTGGATGGTTGCAATGTTAGCAAACATACTAGCTTTAATAACACTAAAGATTAGATAGCCATGATAGATAAAAACAAAATCGCCCTATTTGGGTACGGCAAAACAACAAAAGCTATAGCCGCTCTACTAGAAAATAACTGCATATTTTTCGACGACAACACAAAAGAGCAAAAAACAGACAACCTCGGAAATAGAATTTTTCCATCAAGCGAGTTTAATCCAGATAGCTTTAATTTAGAGATAGCAACACCATCTATGAGCCCAAACAACAAGCTTGTACAGAGTGCTAAAAACCTAATAAGCGAGTACGATTTCTTTTTATCTAATCGCTACTACACAGAGAATAAGCCTCTAAATATATGGATTAGCGGAACAAATGGCAAAACAACCACAACACAAATGCTTACGCACTTACTAGAGCACAAAGGAGCGCAAAGTGGTGGTAATATTGGCACTCCACTTGCAGAGCTTAATCCCAAAGCACCAATTTGGGTTTTAGAGACAAGCTCGTTTACTCTGCACCACACAAAAGAGGTTAAGCCAAATATATATATGCTACTACCAATTACACCAGACCACCTAGATTGGCACGGCAATAGCAAAAACTATATTCAAGACAAACTAAGCCCACTAAAGCTAATGCAAGAGGGAGAGCTAGCACTAATTCCAAAGGGGCTAGAGATACCACAAACTAACGCCTGGGTAGTAGAGTACGAAAGTAGCGAAGATTTAGCTAAAATCTTTAATATCGACTGCTCTAAAATTCAATTTAAAGGTGCGTTTCTTCTAGATAGCCTATTTGCTCTAATTGCAACAAAAGTACTCTTTGATACTCTAGATTACAACCTTATGAACAACTTTATAGTAGATGCTCACAGACAAGAAGTAGTTACCGATAGTAAAAAAAGAGTATGGGTAAACGACTCTAAAGCAACAAACATAGATGCAACAATACAGGTTTTAAATCTATATAAAGAGCAAAAAATACACCTAATTTTAGGTGGCGACGATAAAGGTGTAGACTTAAACGAGCTATTTCTCTACCTAAAAGATTTAAATTTAACAATATATGCTATTGGCTCTAACACTCAAAAAATAGCTAAATTTGCAATAAAATACAATATAGAGTGTAATAGCTTAACTTATCTTAATAAAGCTATAGAGGCTATTAACAGCGTGCATACAACTAGCAGTGTTGCCATCTTAGCTCCAGCTGCATCTAGCTTAGATCAGTTTAGCTCTTACGCTAAAAGAGGTGACGATTTTAAAAATTTTGTAAAATCTATATAGTTAGCTTATTTTAAGTATTACTTAAGATTACTTAGCTATAATTTCACCCACTTAAAAGCAATACTTAAGTGGCACTGTAGCTCAGTCGGTAGAGCAAGGGATTGAAAATCCCTGTGTCGGCGGTTCGATTCCGTCCAGGGCCACCACTTTTTAATCAATCATTTTTTAAATCAACTAATTTTTAACTTATTCAATATTAAACATATCTTTATATATATCTTGTAAATTAGCCTTTTGCTTATAATCAATTATATCACCAATCTCTACAACTACAGTCTGCTTAATGTTTTTATCATTCAAAGAGTTATTTAGCGCCTTATCTGTTCTAGTTTTAATATATAGTGGCAATATTGGCAGCCTATTTTTTAAAGCAATTATTCTAGAGCCCTCTTTAAATTCAATAAGTGGCATATCGCTCTTGTTTCTAGTTCCTTCAGGAAATATAAATATAGAGTTGCCACTCTTTACCTCTCTTTTAACATCAGCAAAAAAACCACTCATTTGCGACTGCTCTCTATCTAGCAATATAGAGCCCCCATTTCTAACAAACAAACCAAAGAAAAAAGAGTTATAAAGCTCCTTTTTAGATACCCATAACCCATATATACTACTATTTTGCAAAGCCATCTCTACAACAAGCGGATCTATAATACCCCTATGGTTAGATACCAATAAAAACTTGCCATCACTAGGAAGCTTACTTATATTTTTAACATCTATATCTATTTGTAACTTAGCCAAAAGTGTTTTTGCATACTCTAATCTAATTTGTCTCTTCTTAGCAGGCTCTTTAGCCATCTTTAATTTAATACCATAATAATTTGTCAACCAAAGCGAATATAGTGCCAATTTAACTGCTTGTAATTTCATAAATCTTCTTTTTTTAAAGAATTATACCAAAAAAAACAGTAAGATATTGCTATATCTATTTTAGTGTAGAGTTTGTAAGTGTTAATTTATAAAGCATATTATGCATATCAAAATAGCCTATTACTATTTCAAAAAATACCCTTAAACAAAGTTGCATACATAAAAATATCAATATTAATAACAACCATATTAATACTCTACTCTTAATTTTAAACTGATGTATAAATTTATTTAAAAAATATTTATTGTAGATAAATAACATAAGTGTAATAGCAGCTACACTTATGTAGTAGATTATAATTAAAATATCTGGAGAAATAAACTTATTAAATGTTAAATACTCCAAATTAGACTCTTAATTACCACTCAAAGTAGGTTTTAACTGTTCCTAGTTTAGAGTACTCTAGCTTAGTAGTGCCATCTTTAGTCTCTACCTCTATGCCGTTATCGTCTGCATTTAAAAGCACTCCTTTTAGTTTGCCTTCGCCTAAGATTTTAACTTTTACCTTTTCGCCTACAGAGTTAATAAAGTGCTCTTTTTTTGTTAGTTTTCTCTCTATTCCTGGAGAGCTAACTTCAAATCTATACTCTCCTCCAACTGGTGGAGTAATATCTAAAATAGGAGAAACATCTCTTGATATATCTGCACAAATATCTAAATTAATTCCACCATCTTTAACTACATATACTCTATAAATTGTCTCAGAGTTATCCTGAACAATCTCGCTATCGTATAGTTTAGCTCCATGCGATTTTACAATTTTTTCTATCTCGTCTATAAGTGCCACTACTTCTCCTCTTTAGAAGTTGATATCTGCTTAAAAAGCTCATCAATTTTAGAGATATGCTCCATATGTTCATCGAACTCAAATTTAAAATTTGGCGATCTATACCAACCTTCGCTCTCTCTAACATAGTTTTTTAAAAAGCCCTCTACCTTGCGAAGTTTTTTTAAAATCTCGTTTTGTCTATTGCTATCTATTCCGCTCTTATCTAAATATACTTTAGAGTCGTATCTTCCACGAGAGCAGACAACTTCTGTAACAATTAAAGATTGAAGCACTTCGTCATCTAACATAGAAAAGGCTTCTGGTAAAACCTCTTTTAGTGCCGATTCGGTTCTTTTTCTCTTTATCTCAGCTGGATTCATAGAGTCGCTTGCTCCTCTACTAGCTTATAAGCTTCGATTACATCTCCATCTTTAATATCATTAAAGTTCTCTAACATAATACCACACTCATAACCTTTACCAACCTCTTTAGTATCGTCGTTAAAGCGTTTTAAAGAGCTAATTTTACTCTCGTAAATTACAACACCATCTCTAATAAGTCTTGCACCTGAGTTTCTCTCTATCTTACCATCTGTAACAACACAACCAGCAATTGTACCAATTTTAGCAACGCTAAATGTCTGTCTTACTTCTGCTTGTCCCATAGCCTCTTCTGTAACTACTGGGCTCATTAAACCACCAAGCATAGCTTTTGCATCGTCTAGTAGCTCATAAATAATACTATAAGTCTTAATCTCTACACCAAGCTCTTTTGCTTTACTTTTTACAGAACCTGTTGGTCTAACATTAAACCCAACAATATAAGCATGTTCACTAGCATCGGCTAAGAGTACATCGCTCTCTGTAATACCACCAATACCGCTGTGGATAATTTGCATCTCTACCTCTTCGTTCTTTAACTCACCAAGTGCCTTTTTAATTGCCTCTAAAGAACCCTGAACATCAGCCTTAACCAATATTGGAAGCTTCTTAATTTTACCCTCTGCAATTAGGTCGCTTAACTCGTCTAAAGATACTTTTGTAGATTTAGATAGCTCTTTAACTCTTGCTAGCTCTTTTCTCTTGCTAGCAACTTCTCTAGCCTCTTTCTCGTTATTTACTGCAACGACAATATCACCAGCTTGTGGCACTTCGTCTAGTCCTACAATTGCTGCTGGAGTACTTGGGCCAATTTTTTTAGCGCGAGAGCCATCATCTAGAATCATAGTTCTAATACGCCCATATGTTGTACCAACAATTACATTATCTCCAACACTTAAGCTACCATTTTTAACAATAATATTAGCAACCGAACCAAGCCCCTTCTCTACCGAACTCTCTACTACAACTGCTTTAGCTTTTCTATCAGGATCAGCCATAAGCTCCATAATCTCTGCTTGTAGATTAATAGTCTCTAGTAGATCATCTATACCCTCACCAGAGTGTGCAGAAACAGGTATAAACTCGTACTCTCCACCCCAATCAACTGGCATAATACCAATCTCAGACATTTGCGACTTAACATTATCTGGGTTTGCACTCTCTTTATCTATCTTATTAACTGCAATAATTATTGGAACTCCAGCAGCTTGAGCATGAGATATAGACTCTTTAGTTTGTGGCATAACACCATCATCTGCTGCTACAACAATAATTGCAATATCAGTAGCTTGCGCACCTCTTGCTCTCATCTCTGTAAATGCAGAGTGACCTGGAGTATCTATAAAGGTAATCTTTTTACCATCTTTTTCAACTTGGTATGCACCAACATGCTGCGTAATACCACCAGCCTCTTTTGCTGCTACTTTTGTAGATCTAATCTTATCCAAAAGAGAAGTTTTTCCGTGGTCAACATGTCCCATAATTGTTACTACAGGTGGTCTCTCTACGCTTGAGTTATCTTCTTCTTCGTCGTATTTAGCTGCATAATCTAGCTCGTCTAGTGGGTTAATAGTCTCTACTTTTACCTCAAACTCTTCTGCTAAAATCTCTATGGAGTCTTTATCTAAGAAGTCGTTTTTTGTAACCATAGTTCCAAGTGCAAATAGTGTCTTTACAATCTCGCCAACGCTTTTGTTAATCTTCTCTGCAAACTCATATACACGAACATCTTCAGGTATCTTAACTGCATCTACCTTCTTAACCTCTACCTCTTTATTTTTGTAGTCTCTCTTTTTTCTCTTTCTTTGTCCAGCAGTCTTATACTTAACTCTATTGGCCATATTTTTCTGAGAGCCACCCATTACTGCTCTTTTTCTAGCCTCTTCTTTTCTTCTAAGCTCTTGTCTTTGCTGCTCTTCGTAAATTACCTTGTCTGAAAAATCTAGTAATACTACCTCTTCCTCTTCGTAAAGTTCGTTACTTCCGCCTA
>CAZFCZ010000080.1:0-18702 GCA_964517485.1 uncultured Nitratifractor sp.
ATAAACATAAATCTATCTAAAAGTTTATTCGCACATTCAAATATATTTTCTTTTGATAACTCTTGATTATTTTCAATAAGATTATTTAAAAGTTTCAACCTGAAACTACTATATTCTTTATAAACTTCTTTTGTGATTTGGTCTTGTGACTTTGAAAGTTTTTTAAGTCTTGCTATTTCATTTGTTTCCAATGAAGATTGATTTAATAAAGCATAAAGAGTAGTGTAGCTTTGAGTGTTTGTCATATCTAAGGAATAGCATACATCACTACTATCGCTATAAATATCAAGTTGTTTAAAGTTTGAAACTATCACATATCTACAAGTTGGTTTTTCATTTTTATATCTAAAGGCTTGGGCTATTATGTCTCTATTTGATATTTTTTTATCACTTGATTTTAGTTCTATTATTGCTATTGGGTTATTGTCTTTATCATAAACTACCCCATCAGCTTTTTTCATATCTGTATCATTTTTAACTTCTCTAATACAGTTAGTCCAATTTAATATTTTAGATATTAGTCTTATAAATTCAGCACCATTTGCATCTTCTGCTATAAATTTATATTTTGTAACCAATTTAATAATTTCACTTGAATTTGGAGTATTAAAAGATTTTATAAAATTTTTAAGTAATGATTTTTGAAACATTTAATAACCTCTGATTGTTTATGTTATCATTTTATCTAAAATTTAATTTAATATTCATTCATCATCCAAGGCGTTGTTAGGTGTTTTTATCTATTTTTTTTCTTATAAAGTTACCTGCTATATAACCTAAATATAAAGATAATGTAACTCCAACAAGTAAACCTATTAACATAGCAATAAAAGATATAAATGTATGTTTTAATTTTATAAATTCATTAAAATTATATATTATTTTATAAAGTAAAATTATATATGTAGTTGTAATAATATTTATCCAATGTGATTTTATGAAAAAATGGAATATTAAACTTATGAAAAAATATATCAATATTGAAAAAATTATTATTGTAACATATAGCTCACTTTCACTGCCTATAGTGTCTGGAATATATAATAATTCTGGATGATTATTAATAATAAGTTCTATACCAATAATAAATAAAGTTAAAATTAGTGTGTACAAAATATTTATTTTATTTTTATACTCAAATAAAATGAAAGGAGTAAATATAATTATTAATCCTAAAGGTAGCCAAAAGCTAGCTTCAGGAAAACTTTCAAAAATGGTAACTACAATACCTACACCAATGAAATGCAAAATACTTTCACTATTTTTTTTCTTTTCCATAGTCTATTCCTCTATAATCTTATATATTTAAACCAACGTAATCTATTTTTAAATTTGATTTTTGGTATATTTGGTACTTTAAATTTAAACTCAAAATCATTATGTAATTTTATTGTATTTTTATTATATTTTTTTAGATATTTAAAATATTTTTTTTCTTCTATAAAACTGAAAATATTAGTTTTATAGTCAAAATATTCAATAGCTATTATAGAAATTCTATTATTAAAATCATTTATTAAGGTATTAATAAAAACTTTTAGTATATTATCTTGATTTATATTTATTGTTTTGGTTAAGATATCCGTTAATAAATTTATAGTGTTGTTTTTTATAATATTTTGTTGTTTATTTATAATTAATAATTCGGATGTTTTTTTTTCATAATTAGATAAAATTTTTTTGATTTTTTTATAAGTAATAATATTATCAAATTTTGTATTTTTTTCTTTGATTTTAGCTTTTGGAGGATGGTTTTTATTAAAATAATATGCTAAATAGTATGAGAAATTTATGGCATTTTCTTTTGGATTTTTAATTGATTTGTGTGTAACAATTTTATTTAAAATATCTTTTTTAAATAATTGATTTCTAAAAGTATCTTTTAAAATATTGCAAGTCAAAATAAATTTTTTTTTATTATTGATTTTCTGTTCTATTATGGTAATATTGTTATAAGTATCGTTATAAATTTCTTTTGCTTTTTTATCAATAAAATAGGAAGAAGTGAGAGAAAAACTTGTTATTGAAAATAATACTAATATTAGATAATTAATAGCATTTTGAGTTTTTTCATAAAATATTGATAAATTTTTGTTTAATAAAAATGATAAAAATAATAATGTAAAAAAAATAATAAATAAATATGAAAAATTTAAATTTGTTACACTCAAAATTTTATCCCTAATATTTATTAGTGATAATTCAAATAATAAAACTGAATTGTATGAAAAATTTTTAGCATATAAAATAATAAAAGGTGCTATTATGCTTATTATAGAAATAGAGTATATAATTGAGATAAAATTATTTTTTATTTGAGGAAAAAATTTTTCTAATTTTTTATTTTTTCTTAAATATAAATATATAAAGATTAAAAATAGTAAAAACAAATTTGCAGGATAACCGTAAAGCAATATAAGTGCAATATGATATGACTCATGGATTATGATGAACATTACAATAACTATAATGATTAAAAAAAGTATCTTTTTTATCATACTTTTATCTTCCTTATTTTGCCTAACTATTTATTCATGGAACATTATAGCGTATATTGTCATAAAATATGGATTAACAGGACATAAAAAATGTACTGTTAATAATGGATTTTTAATAACAAAGTGTTATATTTTTTGCAAGTTTTCTATAAAATGGAATAAAAATTTAAATGGCAAAATGTCTTGTTAATTTTGGAGTTACGAGTATTGGGTGCTAGTGCAATGCGAGTGAGGCTGTATCTAATTCTCTTTATTTAAGATATTTTTTATTATTTTTTTAAAAATTGGTAGATTGTATCTAATTACATCTTCTATGATTAGGTCATCTGTACTATCGTAATCGTGGGCAATATAGTTTCTTACAGCATTTATACCTTTTAAATCAGTAGAAGAGAAATGTTTTAAAATTTTAAATTCGTTATCGTTTTTTAATTTAGCAAATTGCTCTGCAATTCTAACGATATTCATTCTAATAGCTGGCTTAATAACTTTATTTTCTATAGCTTGTGTTATTTATAATAAACTCTAATATCTAAGATAAGTTGATAGACTCTTTTTAATCTATTATAAGCTTTAGACATTAATTATTCCATTAACAGTAGATTTGTTGTTATTTGGTACTAAATCTACCTTAGTTTTAAATGTATTTTCTAGCTCTTGCTTAATCTCTTCAATTCTTAAAATTTTAGAAAAACCATCTTTGTATTTAGTAGAAAATTTATTATAATTAATTTTATATGCAATATCAATATCACTAAAATTGTTTTGCTCATCTTTTGCATAGCTACCAAATAAGCCAATTAATATAAGCCCCTCTTTTTCGTAAATAGGTTTTATTTTTTTAAGTGTTGATATTATTGTATTTTTAGTAATTTTCATAGCAATATTATACCTTGTTTCTAAATATAGTTAAGAATAACAATGCAATAACTATTTAAAAAATTTACAGATGTTTATATTTTAGATAGTTTGCAGTATAAATAGCTTTAAGTTTTAAAATTTGTGTGTAGCTCAAAAATAACCCCAAAACTTTCTACCTTTTACAACATACCAATTTCCAAAGATGATTTTAGGTAAAATCTTATTAAGTATTTAAGAGTATATAGGGTTATAATGAATCAAGCAAGATTATTTGAGTATGTTAAAAATAGTAAGCAGTTAGATAAAATTTTAGTTGTAAAAGACGACAAAGAGGCGAAGCAAGCTGAGGTTGTATATAGATATTTTGATAAAAAGGTATTTACGCTTCCAGATATTAGGTTAACAATTGGAGATGACACTAGAAGTTATTTAAACGACATAAGCAGTGCGTTTAATGCCTTAAGAGAGTTTAGTAAGTATGGTAGTGGGGTTTTAATTGCGCCATTTAGAACGCTTACGCTAAAGCTACCAAAGAGTGAGTATTTAGATAAATTTACAATTAATTTTGGCGATAGCCTTAATTTAGAAGAGCTAAAGAGTAAGCTATATTTTTGGGGTTACAGTTTTGTAGATGTAGTAAGTGCTAAAGGCGAGGTGTCGTTTAGGGGCGATATTATAGATATATTTGCTACAAACTCTAATAGTGCTATTAGAATTGCGCTTTTTGATAACGAAGTAGAAGAGATTAGAGAGTTTGATATATCTACGCAAAAGAGGCAAAAAGAGGAGTTAGATTCTGTAGAGATTGCATCTGCATTTTTAGCACTAAATAGTAACGAGCACAAAGAGCTACAAAGCAAGGTAGAGAGTAGCTCTTATAGCGCATTTGTAAAAGATGTTGCCTCTTTGGGCCTTTGGCATATGCAAGATTTAGCACAAGATTATTTAAGAGAGTATAGCTCAATATTAAGTAGCACAGCACTTCTTAGCGAAATAAAAGAGCACTACGAGTTTGCATTGGTATCTCCAGAGGTAGAAGCTAGCAGTTTTGGTATAAATGCTTTGCCAAAAGAGAGCGAGTATAGAGAGCTAGAGGTAGCAGATTTAAATAAGCTAGTAGAGGCAAATTTAGATAAAAAAATAACTATTATCTCTAAAAATCAGACACAAATTAGAGCTAGTACATTGCCAAATATACAGAGTTTAGAGATTAAGTATCTTGATGGCATTTTAAATGTAGCCTCTAGCAAAGAGTTAATATTATCTATTAACAAAAGTGCAAAAAGACGCAAAGTTAAAAAGCCAACTTTAGTACTAGACGAGATAAAAGTAGGCGAATATGTGGTGCACGAAAACTATGGTGTAGGTATATTTAAAGGTATACAGAAGCGAGAAGTTTTAGGTAGGTTTAGAGAGTTTGTTGCTATTTTGTATCAGGGCGAAGATATGCTCTATATTCCTGTTGAGAACTTAGAGGTTATAGATAGGTATGTAGCAAGTAGTGGCTCTTTGCCAGCACTTGATAAACTAGGCAAAGCGTCGTTTGCAAAGCTAAAGAGCAAAGTTAAAGAGAAACTATTTGCAATAGCAAGAGAACTTATGGAGATAAATGCCAAAAGGGTGCTAAAAAAGGGTATAAAAATTGTAGTAGATAGAGGGCTACATAACGTATTTTTAAAAGATGCTGGCTTTAGCCATACACCAGATCAGATACGAGCAATAGAAGATATGCTAGATGAGCTAAGTGGCGGTTTAATTATGGATAGACTACTTAGTGCAGATGTTGGCTTTGGTAAAACCGAAGTAGCAATGAATGCGATATTTGCAGTTGTTAAAAATGGCTATCAAGCTGCTATTATTGCGCCTACAACTCTACTTGCTAACCAGCACTACAACAGCCTTAAAGAGCGTCTAAATAAGTGGGATATAAAGGTTTCTAAACTAGATAGATTTACAACTGCTAAAAATAAAAAGGCTATTTTAGAGGGCTTAAGCAAGGGAGAGATAAATTTAGTTGTAGGCACACACGCGTTATTAAATGCTAAGTTTAAAAATTTAGGTTTAGTTGTAATTGACGAAGAGCATAAGTTTGGGGTAAAGCAAAAAGAGGCACTAAAAGCTCTTAGTATCGATACACACTTGCTATCTATGTCGGCTACGCCAATTCCAAGAAGCCTAAATATGGCGCTTTCGCAAATTAAGAGCTTTAGCGAAATATTTACACCACCTACTAATAGAGTGGGGGTTAGAACTTTTGTAAAAGATTACGACATAAAAGCTGTTAAAGAGGCAATTACAAGAGAGCTTCGCCGTGGTGGGCAGGTGTTTTATGTATTTAACTCTATTGCTGCAATAGAGAGTAAAAAAGATGAACTTTTAGAAGAGATGCCAAATTTAAGATTAACCATATTGCACTCTAAAATTCCACCAGCTACCACAGAAAAAGAGATGCTAAAGTTTGAAAATAAAGAGTACGATTTGCTACTAAGTACATCTATTGTAGAGTCTGGCATACACCTACCAAATGCAAATACTATGATAGTCGATGGCGCACAAAACTTTGGAATTGCCGATTTGCATCAGCTAAGAGGGCGTGTAGGAAGAGGCGGAATAGAGGGCTATTGCTACTATTTAGTAGATAACAAAGAGGCACTTAACGACAACGCAAAACGAAGGCTCTTAGCACTAGAGAGCCACAGCGAGCTAGGAAGTGGCGCAGTACTTGCAATGCACGATTTAGAGATAAGAGGTGGTGGTAACCTAATTGGCGAGGCACAAAGTGGGCATATTAAACAAATTGGTTACTCTTTGTATCTTAAAATGCTAGAAGATGCAATAAGAGTATTAAGCGGAAAAGAGCAAGAGAGCAAAGATAGTGTAGAGATAAAACTAAGTGTAGATGCCTACTTAAGCGACGAGCTTATTAGCGAAGATAGACTAAGACTAGAGCTATACAGAAGGCTATCTCAAGCAGCAACAACAGCCGAAGTTTACGAAATAGAAGAAGAGATAGTAGATAGATTTGGAAAGCTAGATAAACTTACAAAACTATTTATTGATTTAATGGTAATAAAAGTCTTAGCAAAAGAGCAAGATATTAAAAAAGTATCTAGCTACGAGCAAAGAGTATTTATAGAGTTTAATAAAGAAGGTGTAGATAGAAAAATACTAACATCCCCAAGCAAAGATAGCGACGATATTATAGCAACAGCATTAGGGTATTTAAAGGGCAATTAACCTTAAGCTACTTTAATCTATTTTTAATATCGTATTTTTCTAAGAATAGCTCTATACTTTTTTGTAGGGTTTTGTCGTTTAGTTTCAGTGCTTTTTTGGTGCCAAATTTAATAAAGAACTGCTTTGGCATTATAGAGTTTTTAATTGTTGGGTTTTTTAGATAGTTAAATATAGCTTTGCTCATATTTTTTTTGGTGCTGTATTTCATTAGGTATCTTTTGTAAATTAGGTCTGTTGGTAGTTGGTTTTGTATGTGGCAATTTAGGCAGTTTTGCTCTAGCTCGTTTGCGTTTAGTGATAGTGTAAATAGTATTAAAAATATCGCTCTTACCATTTTATTGTTACCTTTGTTCCTTGTTTTTCTATAGAGTCTATTTGTAGTGTAAGGTTGTAGTTTTTTGCTATTGTATCTACAATATTTAACCCTAAGCCAAAGCCACCTTCGCTACTGTTTGCTCTTGCAAAGCGATGGGTTAATTTGCTTAATTGGCTTTTTTTAATGCCTATACCTTTATCTTCTATTGTTAGCTTAGATTTAGTTAGAGTAACTTCTAAATATCCGTTTTGGTGGTTGTATTTAATAGCGTTAGATAGTATATTATCTACTAATCTTATAGCGTCGTTTTTGTCGATTTTAATATAAATACTCTCTTGTATATTGGTTTTTAATTTAATATTTTTAGCATCTAAAAATGAGTTAAAGTATAAAATTCTCTCTTTTATTAGGTTAGAAATATCTATATTTTCTATACTTTTATACGCTTTTGAATTAAAGTTAATATATGTTAAGTCTTCGTAAATTCTGCTTAGTGTTTTACTTGCTATCTCTACTCTTTTTAGCTCTTCGCTTGCGTCTTGGCACTTGTTTAGGGCATCTATTAGTTCTATATTTGTTAAGATTGTGCTAATTGGTGTGTTTAGCTCGTGGGTTGCATCTTGTATGAAGCGATTTTTCTCTTGTATAGATTCGCGCATTGGTTTTATAAATAATCTACCTAAGAAAATGCCTAAAATAAGAAATAAAATACCACCAATAATCATAAATATTATTATACTTTTTTGTAGTGTGCTAATTGGTTTATTATCTATTTTTTTTGCAATTAGCAAGTATGCGGCACCAAGATAGTAGGGTCTTATTGGATATACTTTATATATTTTATCTTTTGTAATTTTGTTTATTGGCTCAATATTTTGGGCAAATGTGCTAAATATTAGCTCTTTATCTAGTGTATATATTGCGCTATTAAACTCTTTGCTTCTTGGGTATATTAGGGTAGTTGCTGTGCTTTTATGTAGCGACATTAGGCTGTTTTTAATTTTTTGAGCCTCTATATTTAGCTCTTTTTTTTGTGAATTTATTATATGGTTTTTTGCACTTTTGTAAAATATAGCAACAGCTAAAGAGAATAGCACAAGTGTAGATATTAAGTATATTGCTAAAAATCTATAAAGGCTTTTCTTTTCGCTAGCTAACAAAGCGGTATCCTATATTTTTAATTGTCTCTATTTTCTCTTTACCAATGGCGGCTCTTAGTGTTCTAATGTATGTTCTTAGTGCGCCACTACTTGGCTCTTGATCGTAACTCCATAGTGTTTTGTTGATAATTTCGTAATCTAAAAGCTCGTTTTTGTGCTTTAAAAAAAGCGATAGCAAAGTAGCCTCTTTTGTTTTTAGAGAAATTTTTTGGTTATCTTTTAAAAGAATTTGCTCTTTGGTGTTAAAAGTTAAGTTGGCATCTATTTTTATAATATTTTCGCTACTTCCATAGGCTCTATTAAGTTGCGAGTTAATGCGAACTAGAAGCTCTTTTAGCGCAAAGGGTTTTCTTATGTAGTCGTCGCACCCAGCGCTAAAGCCTAGCTCTACATCTTCTACACTATTTAGAGATGTTATAAATATAGCTGGTGTTTTAGAGTCTTGCTCTCTAATTGCTTTTAAAAATTCGAATCCATTTAGCTTTGGTACTTTTACATCTAATAACATTAAGTCTATACTATTTTCGTATGCTAAATCTAGTGCGCTATCGCCATCGAAAGCGCTTAAAACATTAAAACCGTTAATACTCAAGAACGACTCTATTGTTTTGTTTAAAGATATGTCATCTTCTAGTAAAAGTATAGTTGCCATTAATTGCCTTTTAATTTTGCCTTTAGCTGACGCATTTTTATAAACTCTTCTTTGTCCATTTTACCATCTTTATTTAAATCTACCTTTTTAAAGTATAAATTGTGTTTTAGAGAGTTAACATCTAAGCCGTTTCTTTTGGCACGAAACTCTTTAAACTCTTGTGGTGTTACAAAGCCATCTTTGTTTGTATCTAATTTTTCAAAATTTATGCCTGCTCTATCTTTTTTCTCTTTTTTTGTAAAATCATTAGATGGAAAGTTGTTGTAAATATACTCTAAAATTGCATCTGCTTCGCTCTTAGTAAGAGCACCTTTAAGAGAAGGCATTAAACCAAATTTATCCATAGAAGCACATAATGCTTTACTAGCATCTGGCTTAAAGATATACTCTTTCATAAAACTTATAGCCTCTTTTTTATCGCTAAATTTCTCTTTTACATGAAATAGCACTTCGTTAATATGTGGGCCAATTAAGTTGGCTTTAGAGTCTATTTTTTTATCGGTATGGCACATTACACATTTAGTTGTAAATAGCTCTTGTGGAGTGTTTGCATAGATTGCATAGGTTAAGGCTACACTTAATATTGCTAACTTTTTCATAATGTTTCCTTTTGGCAAAGTCTCTAAGCTAAAATACTTAGAGCTTTAAAATTGTAGCCATTTAAAGTGAACTAAATATAAATTAGTTTCTACCTTTGCCGTGTTTCTCGTTTTTTGGGTACTCATTATGGCACCAAGAGTCGCCTAGTGAGCAGCAGCCTGCATCTATACCTAGGTTTTTTAAGCCGCTATCAAATGCCCAGTAGTGGTTGTAGCTACCATCTCTTAAAAATTTAAAAGCATCTTCTAAATCTTTAGCACCAGAGCTAATAGCGTTATCTATTTTTGGATTAAGATCGTTAATATCTGTAACCTCTACCATACATCCAACTTCTAGTGCATCTTTTGTGCTAGCTTTACCTTTTGCTACAAGTGTATTATACAGATTCTGAATAGAGCCTATATCGTACTTACCTGCTGGTAAAGAGCTTTGTGCAGTTGTGCTAGAAGAAGCTGGTGTAGTTGTTAGGTTAGTAAAGTCGCCTTTTGCAAGAGAGTATTTAGTTACTAAATCTCTAACTGTTGCAATATGCTTAGTTTCGCTTTTTGTAGATATGTTATAAAATTGTTTTATTTCGCTACCTTTTGCTTTGTGGTAGTTGTATAGTGCCATATATACATCGTAAGCTAAACGCTCTTCGTTGCCCATAAATGCTAAATCGTTTTTGTTATCTTGAGTAAGAGTATATTTTTTGTAACTATTTACATCTGGTTGTTTGCTTTGGCTAGAACCACCACCACCGCCACAAGCAGTTAAAGCAAATATGCTAACTGCCATTAGTGGTATAAATTTTGTTATCATTATAATCTTCCTAAGTTTGTGTTAAATGCTCTTAAGTGGTTGTAGCTACCTCTTAAAAGATTTTTAAATACTCTTTGTATATCGCTTGGCGCACCTTCTGTTTTTGCTTCTAGGTCTGCAATATCTACCTCTTCTATAGTTACACCAACTTCTAGTGCATCTTTTAGAGAGCTTTTCCCTTTTGCAATTAGTTGGTTATATAGCTCTTGTAGCTCCTCGTTTTCAAATACGCCAATATCGTCTGATAGTACTGGTACTGGTAGGTTGTATCTATTTAGCAAGTATTTTACAGAGTTCATGTGTCTTTGCTCAGATCTTTGTATATTTGTAAATACTCTTTGATTCCACAATTTACCTAAAGTAATATAAACATCTCTTGCTAGTTTCTCTTCTTGGTACATAAAAGTTAAGTTCTCTTTTTGCTCTTGTGTTAAAGTAGCTTGTGCTGTTTGGTTTGTGCTTTGGTTGTAGTGTCCTCTGCTGTGGTACCCGTGATGTCCGTGGTGTCCCCATCTTGCACTTAGTGTTGTAGATGCTAATGCAATAGCAACTGTTGTAATTAAAATTTGTTTTTTCATTTTTTGCTCCTAAATAAGTGATTTTATAGTGCAAGTATAACATTGGCGTGTTAATGAGATATTAATTAAAAATTGATATTTAGTTCACATTAAAATAGTATTATCTACAATTGAAATTTTGGAGAAGTTTATGAAAAAATTATTAATAGCTTGTTTGTGTATTCCGCTATTTGGTTCTAGTTTAAACGAGTTAATAGGTTATGCGATAAATAATTCTAATATTATTAAAAAGGCTAAAACGCAAGTAGAGTTATCTAAGTTAAAGCAAAAAGAGTCTCGCCAAAGTAGGTTTGGTAAGTTAGATTTAGTAGCAAGTTACAACCACTATAATATAGAAAGAACGCTAGCGCCACTGCCACCTAGCGCTATGAAGAGCGGTAAGTATATTGTAACATCTAAAAATATCTACTCTGTGGGGCTAAACTACTCGGTACCGCTTTTTACAGGTTTTGCGCAAACACAAGATATTAAGATACAAGATATAGCAAAAAGCTTAGCTAGTGCAAAAGTTAGCTTAACAAAAGAGGAGCTAGCTTATAATATAAAATCGCTATATACATCTGCTCTTAGCTTGCAAGATATGCTAAGTGCACAAAATAGTTATATTAGGGCACTTAAAGAGTTAAATAAACAAATCTCGTACGAAGTAAAACTTGGCAAAAAGGCGCAAATAGACCAAATAAAAGCACAAGCCGATACAGAAGAGGCTATTGCAAATAAAGAGGCAATAAAAGCAAATATCGATATCTTAAAAGCATCGCTAAGTGCTATTGTTGGCAAAAGAGTTACGAAGTTAGCACCAATTAAGATAAGAGTTACTAAATCTTTGCCAAGTGTTAATTCTTTGGTTCGTAAAAGTGCCTCTTTAAATAAAGTAAGAGTAAAAGATTTAACAATTGCAAAAAGTAACCAACTTATTAAAAAGAGCCAAGCTAAAAACTATCCGCAAGTTAATTTAAATATCTATGCTGGCAAAAACTATGCAGAAGACATTAATAAAGATAAGTGGAGCAGTGAAAATTTATCGCAAATTTCGCTTAATGTAAAGTACAATATTACAGATTTTGGTGCAAGCAATGCAAAGATAGAGCAAGCAAAAGTAGCCAATTTGCAAGCTAAACTAGATAGAGCGCAGACAATATTAGAGCTAAAAAGAGATATTATTAAAGCAAGAGCACAAATTAGAGCTAGCTTTGCAACATATAGCGCATCTTTAAAAAGATATAAACTTACTAAAAAAGCTCAAAGCATAGAAGAGGTTAGATACCAAAATAGTATATCTACAATTAACGACTTACTACTTGCAAAAGCAAAAACTATGTTAGCTAGAGCAAAAGTAATAGATAGCAAATATAACTACAAAAAGAGTAGATACTATTTAGATTATATAATGGAAAAAGGAATAAACTAATGAACAAAAAGATAATAGCAGTAATTTTTATAGCAATAGCAGTACTACTAGGTATAAAGGGAAAATCTTTATTAAAGCAAAGAGAGCAAGAGGTTCAAAATACACCTAAGGCGAAAGTTTACTCTATGTCTGTAAAATTAATAAAAGCAAAAGAGGGCAAGCTAGAAGAGAAAAGCAGATACCTAGCAACTCTTAAAGGCGATAAAAATATTAAGCTCTCTACTAAGTTAGCAGGTTTTGTGCAAAAGGTATATGTGCAAGATTCGCAATTAGTTAAAAAGGGCGATTTATTAGTAAAAATTGATGCAAAAGAGTTAACAAACTCTATAGACTCTATAAAGGCAAACTTAAGTGCACTAAAGAGCGATTTAGAGCTATCTAAAAAGATATATAGTAACAATAAAAAGCTATACAAAGTTGGTGGCTTACCAAAAGAGAAGCTACAACAGTATGCTATATCTTTAAAGGTTAAAGAGGCAAAAATTAACGAGTCTGAGCAAAAGATTAAGAGCTTACAAAATCAGCTTAGTTACTTAAATATAAAAGCACCATTTAGTGGTATTGTAGATAAGGTTTTACTGCACGAAGGCGACTTAGCAGCAGCTGGCAAGCCAATAATAGCACTAAGTAATAGCGCTAAGAAATTGGTATTTAACTATGTAGCTGGCGATAGCATAAAAGTGGGGCAAGATGTATTGCTTAATGCTAAAAGTATTGGAGAGGTTGCTACAATTTACAATAGCGCGCAAAACTCTTTAGTAAGTGCTGAGATTAAGCTACATAGTGCTATAGATTTGCCACTTGGAAGTAGCGTAAATATAGATATTTTAACAAAAAGTGCAACAGGGTGTATAGTGCCAAATAGAGCGCTAATTCAAAATAAAAATAGAGACACTATTGTGCTATATAGCGATAAGAAGTTTATACAAAAAGAGGTAGAAGTTTTAATAGAAAATGGCGATAGTGTGCTAATTAAGAGTTGCCCTAAAGAGCAAATTGCAGTTGCTAGCCAAAGCGTGCTAACATCTTTGCCGTCAATGGGTCAAGTAGGGGTAAAGAATGAAAAATAGATCTACTTGGGTAGAGAAGGTCTTAAGCAAGCCGCATGTAATTATATCTTTTTTAGCTCTTGTTATTATGGCTGGTGTGGTTGGTTATAAAAGCATGCCAAGGAATTTGTTTCCTAACTCTAACTATCCAGAAGTTGCGGTTGTAATTGTGCAACCTGGTGCTTCTGCTAAAACATTAGCAAGCAATGTTGCAGTGCCAATAGAAGAGGAGCTTTATACGCTAGATGAGATACGCCGTGCGCACTCTGATACTATAGATGAGGTTACAGTAATTAGAGCAGAGTTTGATTACAGCAAAAACATAGATACTGCAGTTAACGATGTTAGCTCTGCAATATCTAAAATTCGCTCTAAATTGCCAAAAGATATTAAAGAGCCACAAATTATTAAAATTACAGTTACAACACCACCTGTAATGGTTGTAAGTATGAGCCCAAAAGATAACTCGAATATATCGCTAGAAGATGTGCGAGAGGTAGCGCAAAATAACATAAAACACAAGCTTTTAAAGACACAAGGTGTTGCAAATGTAGATATATTTGGCGGCTATAAAAAAGAGTTGCAAATTATAGTAGATAAACAAAAACTAGACTCTTATGGGCTAAGTTTAGGTAAATTAATAGCTACACTACAAAAAAATAATAACGACTTTGCAATAGGTTTTATAACTAATAACGAACATAGATTTTTGCTAAAAACTCAAGGACAAAGAGATAGAGTTACAGCCCTAAAAGAGCTAAATGTAGCACCAAATATTAAGCTAAAAGATGTAGCAAATGTATATTTTGGGCACTACGAAAACCAATCTTCGTATTTTGGTAATGGCAAAGAGGCAATAGCTTTAGCAATAGAGCGCTCTAGTTCGGCAGATGTTATACAAACTATTAAGAAAGCTCAAGCAGTTGTAGATGAGTATAAAAAAAGATATTCAAATATAGCCTTTAGTATTAGCGATACACAAAAAGATACAATAGAACAAAGTACAAACAATATGTTCGAGTCTCTGCGCGATGCAATTGTAATGTCGACAATAGTTGTGTTTTTATTCTTAGCAAGTTTTAGACAAATTTTAATTGTATTAGCAACTATACCACTTGTTTATGCATCTACAATTGCGCTAATGTGGCTTGTTGGGTTAGACTTTAATGTTATTACTTTAACCTCGATTATATTAGCACTTGGGCTATTGCTAGACGATACCGTCGTTGTTATGGAAAATATAGAGCGACACTATGGCGAACTTAGAGAAGATATCCACCAAGCGGTATTTAACGGAACAAAAGAGATTATGTTTGCCGATTTAAGTGGTACTATAACAACAATGATTGCACTAGCACCTATGCTATTTGTTGGTGGGTACCCGCAAACAGTTTTTGGCCCACTTGTTGGTACACTGCTTTTAGCACTTGTGGCTTCTTATGTAATATCTATTGTTGTTGTGCCTTTGTTATCTTTGCATATTTTAACTTTAGAGCCAGAGTGGCTATTAAAGTTCGAAGATTGGTTTAATCGTGTAATATCTAAAATTAACGACTATATTCAAGGCTTCTTTGCAACTATTGTTAAGGCAATTACTAGCTCGTGGATTTATGGTGTATTTTCGGTTGTTGCACTTTTAGCACTTTTTGTTACATCTTTAAAATTTGTAATGCCAGTTGTTGGGCAAGAGCTTACTCCACCTATGGATACTGGTGCTGTTAATATAAAAATAACAACTCAAAGTAACTTACCACTAGAGAAAAGCAAATATGTAATGCAAGAGGTAAATAAAATATTAAAGAGCAAAGGCCAACTTCTAAGAGTATCTGGAAGTATTGGTAGCGAAGCTGGTGTAATGAGCATAGGAAGTGGCAGCGGGATAGACCACTTAAATATAGTTGCAACCTATGTAGATAGATACCACAGAGATAAAGATATATGGCAAATATCTAAAAAAATTAGAGAAGAGCTTGTAAATATTGCATATATAAAAGAGTTCGATGTAACGCCATATGGGGCTATTGCTATGGCTAGTATTAAGGGTAATGTAGATGCAAAATTAAGCTCTAACGATATTAATAAACTACAACTTGCTGGCGATATGGTACAAAAGGCGTTGCTAAATACAAAAGGCGTAGTTTCGGTATTAAGAAGTTGGGACAAAGAAAAGAGTGTATATAATTTAAATATAGACGAAGAAGCTGCATCGACTTATGGACTAAATAGGGCAGATATTGCAACTCAATTACAACTTGCAATTAGGGGTGGTATTGTGGCTAGTTACCCTAAAAATAATAGTGTAGATTACGCTATAAGAGTATGGCTACCAAAGGTGCAAATAGATAATTTTGACTCTGTTTTAGCAACACTTATAGATACAAAAAAGGGTAAAGTGCCACTAAATCGTTTTGCAACACTAAGCCAAGCTAAAGAGCCAACGCTAATTACAAGAGATGCCCTAGAGTACACTTTAGAGATATACGGTAACAGAGAAAAGGCTTCGATATCGCATATTATGGCAGATTTCGAGAAGAATTTAGAGTCTATTAAACTACCAGATGGCGTAACGCTAGAGCAAACAGGAGATATAAAGCAGTTTAAAGAGTCTGCAGGCAAAATGGGTGGGGCTATTATTACAGCAATTGTTTTAATATTCTTAACACTAATTGTAATGTTTGGTAACTTTAAAATCTCGCTAATGATACTATTTTCTATTCCTCTAACTGTAATAGGCGGTGCTTGGGCTATGTTGATTGCAAATTACCATGTATCTATGGCTGCAATGATGGGCTTTATTTTGCTAGCTGGTATTATTGTAAATAATGCAATTTTGCTAATACACTTTGCAATCGAGCAGATAAAAAATGGTCTTAACAAGCGCGAAGCAATGCTAAAGTCTATAAAAATAAGAACACGCCCAGTTTTAATGACAGCATTTGCCGTAAGTGTAGGTATGCTACCAGTAGCACAAGGTGCTGCAATTGGTTTAGAAAAACTAGCCCCACTAGGTGCAGTTGCAATTGGTGGTTTAATTATAGGAACACTAATGACCCTAATTTTTATACCAGCAGTATTTATTTGGACAATAAAAGAAGAGAAAATTAGAAGTATATAAAGATAGCGTGGAAGTGTGTTTCTATATTTAGGTAGCCGCACTAGCTGGGTATGGCGGCTATGGGTTGTGTAGTAATTAAGACTATTGCGTGCTAGCAAAGCTTACTTTACGCATTTTGTGCATATTTTTGTACTCTTTGTAGTTTAGTGGCTTAAGTGGTTTTATTTTTTGTTTATCTTTAAACCTTTTTGGCTTGTGTTTAATTCGCTCTTTTTGGGTTACTACATCTTTTTGTTTTTGCTTTCTAGATGGGTCTTTTTCTACAAAAATTGGTTTTTTGCTCCATGGGTCAACTTGTGTGTAGTACATTAAAGCAGAGTATGTTGATGGTGTTGGTATAAATACTTGTACCTGCTCGGGGTTTAGCTGAAGCTCTTGGTTAACAAACTCTTTTAGGTTTTTCATGTCGTCATATTCGCATCCGGGGTGTGCTGCAATAAGGTAGTATGTTAAAAACTGCTTTTTGCCAGTTTGTTTGTTGTAGTTATCGAAATCTTTTTTAAACCTTAGTAGTGTATTTTTATCTGGTTTGTTCATAAGTTTTAGTATCTTATCATCTATATGCTCGGGTGCTACTTTCATTTGGCCAGAAATATGGTGATCTACTAATGTTTTTAGATACTCTTTGCCATATTTTTTATCTTCTTGAATAAGGTCGTACCTAATACCGCTGTTTACAAATGCCTTTTTTACATGTGGTAGGGCTCGTATTTTAGATAGCAACTCAATTTGTGGCTTATGGTTTGGCTTAAGCAGAGGGCAGACTCTATCGCTTGTACACGGCATATCTTGGCATACACCAACAGTTAGCTTTTTATTGCACTCAAAATCGTACATATTTGCTGTTGCTCCACCTACATCGTTAATAATACCTTTAAAATCTTTGTGATCTTTAAATGCCATTATTTCGCCTACTATTGAGTCTTGGCTACGGCTTCGTATCTCTCTGCCTTGATGTACTGTAATGGCACAAAAGTTGCACTCGCCATAACATCCGTGATGAGTCGTAACCGAAAACTGTACAGTTTGCAAGCCTCTAACTTCGCCTTGGCTTTTGTAGTATGGGTGTACATCTCTCTCGTAATCTAGTTCGTAAACATGGTCTAGCTCGTTTTGTGTTAGGCTTGGTTGTGGTGGGTTTTGTATTAAATATCTATTAGCGTGCTGTTGGTTTAGCCCCTTAGATACTCGTGGTTCGTTGTTGGTATAAAATATATGAAACATATCTATAAATTTACTCTTATCTTTGCTGCACTCTTCGAATGATGGCATAGTTATATACTCGTCTCGTGGCTCTTTTGCTATGTAGCAAATTCCTTGTATGTCGTTGTAGGGTGCATTGTCTCTTAGTGCGTTAGCTACCTCTATAACAGACTTTTCTGCCATACCATATACAAGTATATCTGCTTTGGCATCAAATAGTATGCTTCGTCTAACTTTGTTGCTCCAAAAGTCGTAATGTGCTACTCTTCTTAGGCTTGCTTCTACGCCACCTAGCACAAGAGGTACTGTATCTTTAAAGTGCTGTCTAATAAGATTGCAGTACTTCATTACTGCGCGGTCTGGTCGGCGGTTGTTAACTGCTCCTGGGGTAAAGTCGTCTTGTTTTCTAAACTTTTTTGTAGCTGTATAGTTTGCCACCATGCTATCTACCAAGCCACCACTAACTCCCCAAAAAAGTTTTGGTTCTCCTAGTCGAGTAATATTATCGCCCTTAGAGATATTTGGTTGTGCTATTACACCTACACGATACCCAGCATCTACAAGCAGTTTACCCACAATTGCTATACCATTGTATGGAGTATCTATATATGTATCACCACTTACTAAAATAACATCTAAGCTACTCCAGCCAAGCTTTTTCATCTCTTTTTTGGTTGTGGGTAAAAACATAATTATCCTTGTAGTGCATATTGATATATCTATAGCACTTATAAATTTTGCCTATTTTACCATATTTGTGTAAAAATGTTTATAACTCTGTCTAAAATACTTTATAATAGCCATTTAGAAGTACAAAAGAAATTAAGCTAAAAGCTAGAGTTGCTAGATATTAAAACAAAATAATTTTTTTATAAATAGGCAAATATATTTTTTAAAATGTATGCTATAATATATAAAAAAGGTGGAGTTTGCAATGGATAGTAAAACTATTATATTTGATAATGGAATTATTACAATAAATGCCGATATTTGTAATGGCAAACCAGTAATAAGAGGGCAAAGAATTATGGTTCAGACTATTTTAGAATTTTTAAGTGCAGGTGAAAGTGAAGAAGAGATATTAAAACACTATCCAACCCTTACAAAAGAAGATATAAAAGCATCTTTAAAATTTGCTTCTAAACTTATGGGGCAAAAATATCAAAAATAAAGATAAAAGAGATAGTTTTGCTGTCATTCCCAAGCTCAAAGCTTAAAAAT
>CAZFCZ010000081.1:0-2043 GCA_964517485.1 uncultured Nitratifractor sp.
TGCCGATGATACCGACCGTCTCACCCTTTTTAATCTCAAAACTTACATCATTTAACGCATAAAAATCTTGATGATACTTCTTTTTAAAAGGATTAAGTGCCTCTTTTAATCTATCTTGAGGCTTATCATAAAGAGAATAAACTTTTACTAAATTATCTACTTTAATAGCTATATTACTCATTTTTATATACCTAAAAAACTATATAATTTTTTATCTCTTATAATCATCTTCTAGCCTTACTATATCATCTTCGTTTGTGTATTCACCAACTTGAGTCTCTATTAGTACTACTGGTATTTTGCCAGGGTTGCTTAACCTATGTACTTGACCAACTTTTATATAAGTACTCTCGTTTGGTCTTACAAGATATATACTATCGCCAACTTGCACCTGTGCTGTACCACTTACAACTACCCAATGTTCACTTCTATGAAAATGCTTTTGTAAAGATAGTCTTTTACCTGGTTTTACTACAATTTTTTTAATTTTATATCCACTACCCTCAGTAAGTGTTTCGTAAGTTCCCCATGGTCTATGCACAAGAGTATGAGAAAGAGTTAAATTAATATCTTTACCCTTTAATTCATTTACTACATTTTTAACCTTTTGCGAACTACCTTTTTTACTAATTAAAAGAGCATCTGGTGTATCAACTACAATTAAATCTTTAACATCAACAGTAGCAACAATTTTTTTAGGCGAATAGATAAAGTTATCTTCGCTATCAATATTTATTAAATTACTCTCTTTTGTATTACCAAGTTTATCTTTTGGTAATTCGTTATCTAAAGAGTCAAAACTACCTACATCACTCCAGCCAATATCAGATGCAACTACCTTAACTTTACTACTTTTCTCCATTACAGCATAATCTATGCTATCTTCTGGAATATTTTGCATATCTTCTAATTTAATTGTATTTATATTGTTAGATCTATTTACTCTATTTAAATACGCCTCTTTTGCAGATTTATAAATATCTGGAGAGTAGCTCTTAAGCTCTTGTAAAAACACTCCCGCCTTAAACATAAACATTCCGCTATTCCAGTAGTAATTCCCCTGTTTTAAATAGCTAGTTGCTAGTTCTAAATTTGGTTTCTCTTTAAAACTTAGTACATCTTCACTAGAAGATTCAATATACCCATATCCAGTCTCTGCATATGTTGGTTTAATTCCAAAAGTAACTAAATAATTGCTATTAGCTAGCTCTTTTGCTCTTTTAATAACTTTACTATACTCGCTACTATCTTTAACTAAATGGTCAGATGGCGTAACAAAAATAATCTCTTCTTTATCTAATGAAAAAGCGGCAATTGCAATAGCAGGAGCAGTATTTCTACCAATTGGCTCTAAAATATAATTTGTATTTTTAATATCAAGCTCTTCTATTTGATCACTAGCTAAAAAGAATTGCTCTTTATTTGACACAATTATTTGGCTATTGCAAAAGCTATTTCTAATTAATATTAACTGAAACAGAGATTTATCATTAAATAGCCTTATAAACTGCTTTGGCATAAGACTACGGCTAATAGGCCACAATCTTGTACCACTACCGCCACAAAGTATTAAGTTTGTCATAAATTATCCACATATTTTTTTTAAATATAATTATACTATTAAAAACCTAATAAGTTGAAAGTATTATCTATATAACAATGCATATCCATAAAATCATTATATATTTTAGATTAAATTTACAAAAGCCAAAAGGCACTTAGTGCCTCTTTTAGCTTAGTCTTTTAGTAGTTTTGCTGCCTCTTTTGCGTGGTAGGTAATTATAATATCTGCACCTGCTCTTTTAAAGCCAAGTAGGGTTTCCATCATTACTCTGTTGTAATCTATTACGCCAGCTTTTGCTGCCATTTTAAGCATACTGTATTCGCCGCTTACATTGTAAACTGCTAGTGGCAATTTAGAGTTGTTTGCAATATCTCTAATAATATCCATATAAGCAAGTGCTGGCTTTACCATTAAGATATCTGCACCCTCTTTTTCGTCTTCTAGGCTCTCTAGCAGGGCTTCATCTCTGTTTGCTGGGT
>CAZFCZ010000082.1:0-60665 GCA_964517485.1 uncultured Nitratifractor sp.
TTAATAGGGTATGGCTACTACAGTGGTAACAGTTGGTTCTATTTGGGTGCACTGCCTTTAATTGCTGGTATTGTTGGTTTTTGTCCTGCTTGTGCAGTTACAGGGCAATGTACAATTTTAGGTAAGGATAAATAATTTGAAAGTATTTCTTAATTTAGTTGGCTGGACATTGGCAACTGTATTACTATTACAGTTTATAAAAATAGATGTTCCAGCACCACCAAAAACAACACCACAAGACGAAATAAAAGCTCCAAAAGAGGTGATGAGCCTACTTAAAACAGCTTGTTACGACTGCCACTCTAACAATACTAATTGGCCTTGGTATGGTAAAATATCTCCAATATCTTGGCAAGTTTCTAGTAATGTTAAAAATGGTAGAGCGTGGCTTAATTTCTCTGCCTGGGCTAAATACGACGAAAAAAAGAAGCAAAAAATCTACAAAGGTATTGTAGATGCACTAAAGCTTAAAATGCCACCTGCTGAGTATTTGTTAATACATAAAGAAGCAAGGCTAAAACCTAGCGAGCGCAAATTAATACAAGATTGGGCACAAAGTAAGGTAAAAGAGAATTAAATAGGAGTAATTTTATCCTATTTAATACTTTATATGTTATAATGCAAATGCAAAAAATAATAAAGGATTTTAAATGCCAAAAATTAATAAATATCAAGATATTTCAGAAGTAGATAGAGAAGCAAAAAAAGACTTAATAGACAGACACTCGCCATTTATTCATTGCGAAAAAACTGCAAAAGCAGGCGAACCGTTTGAAGTTACAGTAAAAATGGGTAACGAGTACACTCACCCAGACGATTTTGACCACTATATAGAGTCTGTAACACTATTTAATGGTGATACACTTTTAGCAAAAGCTACTTATGTACCAGGAACTTTAGGTAACACTAAGGCACACAATACAACTACATTTACAATTATTCCAACTGGAAAAAAATTAAAATTAGTTGCTCACGGTTATTGTACTAAACACGGAATTTGGGAAGGTACAGAAGTAGAAGTAGAGGTAGTAGAGTAAGCCCTACTCTACTAACAAAAGTGGCTAGATTACTCTGCTGCTTTTGATAGATCTTCAATTTTAACATCACTACCAAATACAGATATCTTTTTAGCTATTCTTATATTTTTAATTTTATCATATCCGCAAGCAGTTTTGCATTTAACTACACCAATTAAGTAGTAACTACCACTTGGAACATTTAAAAACTCGAACTTACCGCTACTATCAGATGTAGTAAACTTTAAATAGTTAAATAGTCTATTATCTACTTTAGACATCTTAGCACCACCAATATAGCTCATGTTATACCACTGTGTAGAGTAGCTAGTAACTGGGTTTAAATACAATCTTGTATTTTTACCATATACTTTTGTACCACTTGCTGTTGTAATGTAAATATCACCCTTAACAGTAGCCGAACCAGATGTTGCTAAACTTCTATACTCAGACTCTGGAAATGCAATTCTTTGTACTATACTTTTCTTTGTAGTTACACTTGTATTAGTAACTGGCGTTATAGCACCCTCTGTTGTTAAAGTTTCGCTAACTACCCCACCATCTACAGTAGTATTAGTAGTTGCACTATTTGCATTAGCCTCTACACCTAAGTTGCTGCTATTTGTATTATATGGCGTTGGTATAACCATTTGTCTATATATATTACATCCGCTAAGTAAAAAAGCTGCACCTAATAAATAAGGCAATTTTCTATAAATATTCATATTAATCTCCATATATTTACTTTCAATCTAAAATTATACACTTATAATATTAAACTATTTGCCCAAACAAAATTCGCCAAACATCTTATCGAGTAACTCTTCGTGTCTGTATGGTCTTGTAATTTCGTTAAGTGCCTCTATTGTAGCATTTATATGATAGCTAAAAAACTCTAATTCACTATTATTTAATGGCTCTATTGAGTTTTGAATTTCGCTTAAAGCTCTATTTACAGACTCTATTTGTCTGCTAGATATTAGCATTAATTCATCACTTTTTGAGAAGCTATTTAATATGCTCTCTATTTTAGATATTAAACTCTCTACCGACTCTTTTGCACTTACTTTAACAATATTTTTAAAATCTTTAAATATATCTATAGATATCTTATGCTCTTGATCTATCTTGTTTAATACAACAACAATTTCGCTACCATTTAACTCTTTTATTAGATTTAATACTTTTTTATCTTCGCTATCGAACTCTCTAGATACATCAAAAACAGCAACTACAATATCCGATTCGTCTAGCCACTTAATAGAGCGCTCTACTCCTAGCTTTTCTATTGTATCTTTAGCCTCTCTAATACCAGCAGTATCTGCTACTCTAACTAAATGTGAGCCAATTTTAATTTGCTCTTCTATACTGTCTCTTGTAGTACCTGCGATATCACTTACAATTGCTCTATCGTAATTTAGCATCTTATTTAAAATAGAACTTTTTCCAACATTAGGCTTACCAACGATTGCTAGCCAAAAGCCTTCGATTAAGCCTTTTCTTCTTATGCTAGATTTTACAATATTATCTAAATCGCCCTCTATCTTATGTAGAGTTACTTTTAGGTTATCTATTAAGTTAGTTGGAATATCCTCTTCTGCATAGTCTATCATAACTTCTGAGTGAGCAAGCAAAGATATAAGCTTATCTCTTGCACTGTTAATAAATAGACCCAATTCGCCTTTTAACTGCCTTGCTAAGACTTTTGCGCCATCTACACTTTTACTCTCTATCATTTTGGCAATAGCTTCGGCTTCGCTTAAGTCTATTTTACCATTTAAAAATGCTCTTTGTGTAAATTCTCCAGGTTTAGCAAGTTGTGCACCATAAAAAACCACACTATCTAATATCTCCTGAGCAATAACAATACCACCATGACACTGCAACTCAACAATATCTTCGCCTGTAAAGCTGTATGGTGATTTAAAGTATATAACAATTGCTTGGTCTATTAAGTCGTTATCTTTATTATATATAGAAGCTAAATTTGCTACTCTAGGTGCCAAAGTAGCTTTTGGGGCAACCTTTTTAGCAATATCTAATGCATTTGCCCCACTAAGTCGAATAATTGCAATCGAACCTACTCCACTAGCCGTTGCAATTGCAGCAATAGTATTAGACATTATCTTTTATTAAACTCGTTAATTAAGATATATCTTTGTCCTGTTTTTGTCTTTTTGATTGCAACATATTTATCAGGTAAAGTGTCTCTTAAATACTCTAGAGCAATTTGAACTAATATACCATCTAACTCTTTAGTTCTACCCCAACCCTCTTTTTTTGCATGCTCAATTACAGATTGCAGTTGATGCTTTATCATATCTTGTTGTGATGCTAAAAATTGTGCTATCTCTAGCTTTAAATATAGGCCATATTTGCTATTAACCCAGTTAAAAAGTAGGTAAGATAGAGCGTTATACCTGTAGCCCTCTTTACCAATTAAAAGTGCTGCATCATCGCCATCTATAAATACAAATACAGTATTGCCTTCTACATCTACCTCTATAGTGTCTAAATTAAAGCAACTTAATTTAAATAGTCTTTTAATTTCGCTCTCGATATAGCTAGCATCTACACTCTCTAGCTCTTTTGTTGCACTCTTTTTACCATAAAACGAGTCGAAAATCTCTGACTCATCTTGACTTACTAGGGTACTACTATTGTTAGTATCTTTTTTGATTGTCTTATTTTTATCTACTGTAGTATTAACTTTTGTAGGTTCTGGTTTTTCTGTATTTTTAGCTTGCTCCATCTTGCTATTGTCTAAAGAGTTATCTTTATCTTTTGTTACAACAACTATAATAGCCTTTTTAGAAAACAGTCCTAAAAAGCCTTTTGATGGATATTGAACAATCTCGCAGTCTAACTTATCTATAGCTATATTTAACTCTTCTACGGCTAAAGAGTAAGCCTCATCAAGTGTGTTTGCTTCGTATCTCTTTATCATTTTAGACTCCAAACTCTATTTAGAGATTTTAGTTTTAGCTTTTTGCTTCTCGTAAGCGCTATTAATATAGTACTGCTGTGCAATTGTTAAAACATTGTTTACTAACCAGTATAAAACCAATCCTGCAGGGAATGTTAAGAAGAAGAATGTCATTAATACTGGTAACCACTGAAATATCTTCTTTTGCATTGGGTCTGTCATTGTGTTTGGTGTAATTTTTTGCTGAATAAACATTGTAACACCCATTAAAATTGGTAATACAAAGTATGGATCTTGGCGAGAAAGGTCAGTAATCCAGCCAATCCATGGAGCACCTTGTAGCTCATCGGCATTTAAAAGTACACGATATAGTGCAAAGAAAATAGGAATTTGTAAAAGCATTGGTAAACAACCACCCATTGGGTTTGCTCCATGCTTTTTATAAAGTGCCATTGTCTGCTGGTTCATCTTAACAGGGTCTTTACCATACTTCTCTTTTAGCTCTTTCATTTTAGGTGCTAAATCTTTTAGTTTTTGCATAGACATAAGCCCTTTATATGATAGAGGGAAAAGTATAATTTTAACTAAAATTGTAAATAAAATAATAGCCCAACCCCAATTGCCAACAAAGTTATATATAGAAAGCATTACTTTAAAGAATGGCTTAGAAAGGAAAGTAAACCAACCAAACTCTATTACATCTTCTAGCTTTTTATCTAAGGCAGAAAATAGTTTCCACTCCTTTGGACCAACATATCCTTGTAGCTCTAAATTACCTTTAGCAGATACAAATGCAATTGGCTCATCTTCGTAGCCACTAATTCCAGATTTAGCAACAGTTGTTGTAAATACACCACTTTTCTTATAAAGTAGCGTCGAGTAGTATCTATCTGAAGAAGATACAACAGTAGTGTTATTAAAATTATTAGCTTCGCTTACATCGCCATCTTCTAAAGTTGTAACAATACCCTCTGCATCTCTAATTACAACACCACGAACAACTAAATACTTACTTGTATCTGCTGTTGGTCTAAACCCTGGTGTTATATAATATGCTAAATCTTGCGGTGCTTCTAGTTTAAATTCGTAATGGCCATCTGGATAGAACTTAATAATCTTTTTAATAACTTTGCCATCAATATTTTGCTCTAATACTAACTCGCCCTCTTTATTTAAAACATCTAATTTATCGCTACTACTTTTGTAGTCTGTACTAAATGCTAAATCGTTAATTTTAGCATCGCTAAATCTAACCTCTAGTGGTTTAATTGTATTTGCATTAATAATATTTAGTGCCTTAGCATCTTCTGTTTTATACTTTTTCTCTTTTAAAACAACAGAGTCTATTCTTCCTAAATTGTCAAAACTTAATTTATACTTTTTTGTATCTACTGTTGCGATAATTTTACTTGTACTTTTAATTGGAGCACTATTTACTGTAGCACTCTTTACAGGTACATCTTTATTACCATTTTGTGCAACAACTGGCGCACTATTATTAGATACAGCCTCTTGTTTAGTACTATTAGCATCTGCTATATTTGTACTATTTTGAGGTACTAAGTACCCATATATCGTTAACACAAGAAACGACAAAACTAATGCTACAAGCAACCTTTTATTCATATCCGACTTTTCCAAACCTATAACCTTTATATAATTTTTAGTGCATTATTATATCTAAAAGTTACCTAAATGTGGAATATTATTATTATAAATTAACAATTAATTAACAAATAATTTTAATCTTGAGTAAATTTTCTTAAATGATTTATCTACTTTATTGTAATTACTATTTAAAATAGGAGATTTTGCTACAAAAATATATTGTCCGCTCTTAAGTGAGCTACTATAATTAAGAAAGTGTGCTCTAAGCAAGCGCTTAGCACGATTACGAAATACTGCTTTTCCAACTTTTTTACTAGCTACAAAAGCAACATCTCTACTTTTAGACTCTCTATAAAAGAGTACAAACCACTCAGTATGCCATGTAGAGGTAGGTTTAGAATAGATTCTACTAAACTCTTTATTAGAATTTAGCCTACTAAACTCTTTTATACCGCTAATCTCTTTCTACCTTTTGCGCGTCTAGCATTGATTACTTTTCTACCATTTTTAGTTTTCATTCTAGTTCTAAAACCGTGTGTTCTCTTACGAGGTGTGTTATGTGGTTGATATGTTCTTTTCATACTACCCTGTCCTTCAATATTTTTATATTAATTGCAATTTGCAAATTTGTGTGGAATGTTACCTAAAATAGCATTAATTTAAACTTACTTAAAACTATTCGCCATTCCAAGCTATAGTTGGTTTACCATTTTCATCAAATACAACAGCTGGCATTCCCATAATATTAAAGCCACCATCAACATAATGAATTTCGCCTGTAACTGCTTTGCTTAGGTCGCTTAACAAGTACATACCACTATTACCAACTTCAGAAATTGTTACATTTTTCTTTAGCGGAGAGTGTGCGCTATTCCACTTAAGCATAAAACTAAAATCGCCAATACCAGCTGCAGCTAAAGTTTTAATTGGTCCTGCACTTATTGCATTTACTCTAATTCCATCTTTACCTAAATCTTCTGCAAGATACTTTACTGTCATCTCTAAAGCAGCCTTTGCAACACCCATTAAGTTGTAATTTGGAATATACTTAACACCACCTAAATAACTTAGTGTAATAACCGATGAGTCTTCACTAAGAATTGGTTTAAGCTTTTGTGTAACCTCAATTAAAGAGTAAACCGAAATATCCATAGCAACAGAGAATGCATTTTTTGAAATATCTACAAATCTACCACTTAAGCCCTCTTTAGGAGCAAACGCAATAGAGTGAACAATAAAGTCAATCTTTCCAAAATCTTTCTCTAGCGACTCTTTAAGTGCTTCTATCTCTTCTGGTTTTGTAACATCACAAGGGTATAGTCTATCTTCGCAACCTAACTCTTTAGCAATTGGCTCTAGCTTTTTTTCGAATCTTTCGTTTAAATATGTAATTGCTAACTCAGCTCCTTGCTCTTGACACGCTTTTGCAATACCATATGCAATAGACTTTTTATTTGCTATTCCTAAAACAACCCCTCTTTTACCTTTCATTAGCATATATAAATCCTTAATTTTTTTTATATTTTATCACAAAATTTATATTATTTAGATATTATTTTTAAAAGGTATGTAATGGAAAAGACAATAATAATTTCAACTGGTGGAACTTTTAACAAAATTTATAATAAATTTACTGGCAATTTAGATATAGATAAAAGCAATTCTTCTATAAACTCTATTCAAAAAGAGTGGCTTAGTAGTTATAAGTTTATAGATATAATTAATAAAGACTCTTTAGACTTTACTACACAAGATAGAGAAGAGCTACTTAAAACTATAAAAGAACTAAACTATAAAAAAATAGTTATAATTCATGGAACCGATACTATAGATATTACGGCTAAATTTTTAGATAGTGCTAAATTAGATAAAACTATTGTTTTAACTGGTGCAATGGTTCCATACTCTATTAATCCTATAGAAGCAACTGCAAATTTAGCTTTTGCAATAGGCTACTCTAATTTGGCAAAAAATGGTATATATATTGCAATAAATGGTGTAGCACAGCACTATAGTAAAGTTATAAAAAATAGGCAAATAGGCAAGTTCGAGCTAATATAGCTCTTTTAAAAGATAAGGTATAGACTTCTTACCAAAATAACCTTTTTGGTACATCCATCTATAAATTTTAGCTGCTATTGGACCAGCGGTACTACCACCATGCCCTCCGTGCTCTACTAAAATAGTTACAATATATTGAGGGTCCTTAAATGGTGCATAAGTTGTAAGCCACGCATGAGAGCGCTTAAAATACTCTAAATCTTCCTCTTTGGCTCTCTTTTTAACATCTTGCGCAATCGAAGCAACTTGTGCTGTACCAGTTTTTCCTGCTACTACAATAGGTAGGTCATGCAGTGCTCTATAAGCTGTACCTCTTTTATGATTTACAACATCATACATACCACCTCTTACAATAGAAAACACCTTATTATCAAATGGTATTTTTACAGATTTTTCTTCGTAAGGTACGCCATCTATAAGTGTTGCAAAGTGTGGAGTAACTAAATAACCAGTTGCTAAAAACGCTGTATATCTTGCAATTTGCATTACACTTACATTTGTGTACCCCTGCCCAATAGCTGCAATTACAGTCTCGCCTTTATACCAACTCTGATGATACCTCTTTCGCTTCCACTCTTTATTTGGTACAACACCTTTATACTCTTTTGGTAAGTCTATGCCTGTTTTTACACCTAAACCAATTTTATTTAAATCTTTAGACAGCTTATCTATACCAACATGTAAGGCTTTATTGTAGTAAAATACATCGCAACTCTCTCTAATTGATTTTCTTAAATCAACATTTCCATGCCCCCAGCGAGACCAACATCTAAACTTATGTTTACTCTTACCAATCTTTATATAACCCTTACAGTATTCGCTTTGAAGTGCAAAATCACCTGCCTCTTTAGCAGTTGCAAGTGCGACACCCATTTTTATAGTAGAACCAGGTGGGTAGAGTGCGTGCACTAATTTATTTGTAAATGGGTGCTCTAGATTACTCTGTATCTCTTTCCAATCTTTGTGGCTAATACCATCTACAAACAAGTTAGGGTCATAACTTGGTGTACTAACAGCAGATAAAATCTCTCCTGAGCTCTTCATTACAATTACAACAGCAGCTTTATCTTCTAGTGTATCGTATATAAACTGTTGCAAATTAATATCTACACTTAATTTTAAATCTCTATTGCTCTTAGCACTCTTGTAATCTAGCTCTTTAATCTCTTTGTTATAGGCATTTACCTTAATAGTTTTAGAGCCAAGTTCACCTTGTAAGACACTATTGTAGTATCTCTCTAAACCAGCTTTACCAACTTTTCCTACCTCTTTAACAACTTCGTCTTTAGCAACATCTTTTTTATTTGCTTTTCCAATATAACCAACTATATGAGATAGATAATAGCCATATGGATAGTACCTTTTAGTTGCTGCTAAAACTTTTATATTGCTATCTAAACTTAGTTTTGGATATACCCTTATCATATCGTCATAATTAATAAAATCGATAACTTGAATATATTTATGATTATAAGCAGAGCTCTTTTTTTTGTAAACTTTTCTTAAGACCTCTTTATCTATATTTTTAAATGAGCCATTTAGTAGCTCTAGTGTTTTATTAAACTCTAAGCTATCTCTTTTTAAATGTGGCTTTAAAGATATAGAAAAACCAATCTTATTACTTGCTAGTAAATTGCCATTTGTATCTAAAATTTCGCCTCTTGTTGGCTTAATATAGCTCTTTTGCTCTACATTCTCTTTTGCTAATCTTTCGTAAAAGTAGTTAGATTTTATACTAACTTCATAAAGCCTATTTATTAGTAGAGCCCATATTGCTACCATTACTAATACTATAAACTTATACTTCATATTAAAACCGCCGCAATAATATCGTATAAAATAGAAAATAGTAATAGCGAGTCATAATTAACACTATTTTCGTTATTTAAAAAATCGTAACCATAAAGAAGTGCAAAATATATTACATTTATAGACAAAACAGTAACTACATTAATACATATGCTACACAACTTTAAAAACGATAATCGACTCTTAATAAAAAAATAAAAAATTATAATCGAAATTACTACTAAAAGAAGAGGTAAAGACAAATTAACCTCTAAATTAATTATATATACAAGAGAAAATATAACCTTCCAGTAGTTGTCTTCATCTATTCCATCTATAAACATTAAGCCAGCAAAGCCAATAAATAGAGGCATTGTAACATATATAGATATTAGCATAGGGTATATTGTAACTACTGCAATCCAAAGTAGAAAAATAGAAACTCTAATAACCCTATCTAGCATTTAAAACCTTATACTTTATATACTAAAGATATCTCATTGCAAACTGGAAAATGAATACACTTAACGCAGTCTAACCATATTTTATGTTCAGGAATTTGCTCTTTATCTATCTCTGTAAAACCTAATTTTTTAAAAAAGTCTGCAATATATGTTAAAACTAACACCTCTTTAACTTCAAGAGTTTTTGCCTCTTGTAAACAATATTGAACTATCTTTTTACCAATGCCTAAGCCCCTAGCTCTATCGTCAACAATTAGGCTTCTAACTTCTGATAATTCTATAGAGTGTATATGCAAGGCCGCATAGCCAACTAAAAGATTATCATGAAATGCCAATATATAGCTTCTTATATTTGTAGCAATTTCATCTTCATCTCTTTTTAGTATTACACCCTTTTTAACCTCTTCTTCTACCAACTCTTGCATTATTTTAACATCGCTTAAAGTTGCTTTTCTTAGCTCAACCAATTTGCTCTCCAAAAATATAACTTAAAATCTCTTTATGAACCCTATCTTGCCCACTCTTTTTAAGATTAGAAATAACTATAGAATCAGGATATAACTTTTTTAATTTTGCTCTATCTTTTTGCTTTAACTTATCGCCCTTTGTAAATACTGTAAGTAGCTTTTGATCGTCTCTTAAATTATCTTTTAAAAACTTCTCAACTATATTGTCTATCTCGGCCGTTGGGTGTCTTGCATCTCTTAAATGAATAAAAACTCTAATAGCAACTCTAAATTTAATAAATTCTAAAAGATTCTTTTGCCAAATATCTTTTGTAGTTTTAGATACTTTTGCATAACCAAATCCAGGTAAATCTACAAAATGAATAGGATACCTATTTTCACTATATAAATACTCTATATCAAAAAAGTTAATAAGCTGTGTCTTACCAGGTGTAGCAGAGCTTTTAGCAAGATTTTTTCTTTGTGTTAACAGGTTGATAGTGGAACTCTTACCCACATTAGAGCGCCCCATAAAAACAACTTCACTTCTGCTTTCTTCTACACTATCTGCAATACTTTGTGCAGACTTTATAAACTCTGCCTTTACAACTCTTGGACTTAAACTATCTTTCACTCTATTTACTCTTTACTTTAAAAATAAACTTAACAGGTTTACTACTCTTACTATTTGCATAAGATGTACCTTTTTTATTATCTACAATTATCTCATCGCCATAAACTTTTCTACTGTTTTTACGGTCATTTATAATAACTTTTCCAACCAAAATATATTTATCTTCTTTAGGTAAATAGGTTAGGCTATTACAAGTACCATTAATATCTTTTTTAGGATTAACAATTTCAAAGTAAACATCTCCTACTGCATTATATTTATCAGCCTCGCTACTGCTATCTAAAAATACAAACAACTTTTTACTATTTATTAAATTTTTTTGCTCTTTAGCAATAACATGCCCAGAAAAAACTGCTTTACTGTCGCCATCTTTGTAGAAAAAATCATCAGATGTTATCTCTAAATTACTTCCCATTAGTGCAATACTAGATAGCAATACTAACTTTAAATACTTCATAAATAATCCCTTTTTTATATTTATAAAATAATTATACCTAAATTATTTTCTTTTCAATATAAATGTTGCTTTTACATTCTTTGCTTTTGTCTCTTTAGTAGCAGAAAAATACTCCATATTTATACCATTAACCATATCGTACTCTTTAGATATCTTAAATTTTGCAGGTGTTTTAATAACTTTTGTAGTAGTATTATATATTGCTCTATTAGATAAATACCTCTTTCCATCAAGTTTTAACAACTTTACATTGTTTATAAATTCTATATTCTCACCTCTTGCAATTGAGTATGTAGAAGTTAAACTCTTTATTTCATTATTTGTAATTTTAGGGTACTTTAAATACCAAATATCACCCATCTCCTCTGCACTTAAAGACTTTAGTGTATACTCAACTGCGGTGCTATTAATATCGTATTGAATAAAATCTCTTATCTCAGTACTTTTATTAGAGCTAATTACCCTATTCTCTTTTTCAAAATCATCTATCTTAAATGTAAAAGGTAAAACAACTATAAAAAGAAGTAAAAGTAATAATATACCCTCTAATCTACGCCCCATAATGCAAGCAACTCCTCAACTCTGTTATCGTTTTCTAGTATATACTCTATCATCTCTCTAGCAGCGCCATTGCCACCGCTATTTTTAAGTACTATATTAACATAATTTTTAATATAAGAGCTACAATTTGCGGGTGCAAACGACAATTTTGCTCTCTTTAACATAGATACATCGTTTAAATCGTCGCCAATTGCTGCAACATTATCCCAAGTTAAATTAGAGCTTTTTAAAATATCTTCTACTTTTTTAGCCTTGTCTTTAACGCCTTGATACAAAAACTCAACACCAAGCTCTTTAGCCCTTTTTGCAACAATTTTAGAGTCTCTACCTGTAATAATTGCAACTTTTCCGCCAAGTCTTATCCAGCTTGCAATTGCTAAGCCATCTTTAACACAAAAACTCTTTAGCTCTTCGCCACTACTTGTGTATGCAATTTTGCCATCTGTTAGTGTGCCATCTACATCAAGTAGTAAAAGCTTTATGCTCACAGTACACCTTTGGTACTTGGTATGCCAACTCTATCGTTTTTTGCTAATGCTCTTCTTAGTGCAACTGCAAATGCTTTAAATGCAGCCTCTGCAATATGGTGAGCATTTGTACCACGATTATAAACTAAGTGTATATTTAAAGGCATATTAAATGCTAAAGATTTAAAAAACTCCTCTACTAGCTCTAAATCAAAATTACCTACACTTTGATGTTTAAACTCGATATCGTACACTAAATATGCGCGATTACTTAAATCTATATCGCAACTTACACTTGCTTCGTCCATTACAACTGTTGCATTACCATATCTTTCTATACCTTTAGCTGGGTAAATTAACTCGCCTAAAAGCTCGCCTAAAACTATACCAACATCCTCTACACTATGGTGAGCATCTATGTGTAAATCGCCTTTACACTTTACATCTAAATCTATTAAAGAGTGTCTAGAAAATGCATCTAGCATATGGTCAAAAAATCCAACTCCAGTATCTATATTTGCCTCACCAGTTCCATTAATATTACAAGAAATATCTATATTTGTCTCTTTTGTTACCCTACTCTTCTTTTGCATAATATCCCCTAATCTCTAATTATAAATCCACCACTAATAGAGTTATCTCCTATAAAGTCAAGAGCTTCCTCTTTTGAACCAAATCCCATAACATGAACTCTATTTAGTATTCTACCATCTTTATCTTTACCAACTTTAATAACTACCCTTTTACCACTGCCAGCAAGTGCAATATATTTAGCTTTAGTTGCTTTAGCACCCTCTTCTCTTATAAATGCACCAACTTGTACACCAAAGTCTGTTAGCTTAACTTTAGGTGCCACTTTACCAGCAGCTGGCTTATAAACTTTACCAGCAAAACCAACTACCTCTAGCTTAACTCTACATATTCCTTTTTTATCTATACCAATCTCTTTACCAACAGAGTACGAACAATCAACAATTCTACCAGATACAAAAGGACCTCTGTCATTTACTCTAGCAACCGTGCTTTTACCATTATCTAAATTTGTAATCTTAACCATAGTATCCATTGGCCAAGTTTTGTGTGCAACTGTCTTACTATACATATTATACATCTCGCCATTACTTGTTTGATGCCCATGAAAATTTGGTCCATACCAGCTAGCAACTCCTGCCATTTTGTCTCCAACCCCAACATAAGTTGGGTGGTAAACTCTACCTCTTACAACATAGTTTTTCATTGTTGCTCTATGTCTTGCTTTACTTGTGTAGCCACCATCTGGCATCTTAACTGGCGTGCTACCACTTCTTATTGTTTTATCTGCTTGTATCTCTTCGCCCTCTATATAGTAAACTTGCTCTTTTTTAGAAAATGGATTTAAACTACTTACACTACATCCACTAAAAAGTAAAACCAAAGAGGCTAAAAATATATTTTTACAATTCATTATTATAATCCTTAATATTAATTAATTTAAATATTATCGCTTATTAAGCCTTTAAAAAGCCTTGTAGAGTTGTTAAAAAATCTATTTTCTAGCTCACTATTATCTTTTTCTAAAATCTCGGCAATCTTATTAAGTACCAATTTTGTATATGCAGGCTCATTTCTTTTGCCCCTGTGTGGGTGTGGGGTTAAATATGGGCCGTCAGTTTCTAGTACTATCTTATCTAGCGGAATTTTAGGTAAAACCTCAACCAATTTTTTTGCATTTTTAAATGTAACTACACCACCAATTCCAAAATAAAAGTTATAATTGCTTAATTCTAAAAGCCCCTCATTAGCATTAAAGCAGTGCAGTACACCACCACTTTTAGAGTACTCTTTAAGTATCTCTTTAGAGTCTAAGCTAGCATCTCTAATATGCACTATTAAAGGCTTATTATAGCTATTTGCAAGCTCTATTTGGTCTATAAAAACCTCTTTTTGTAGCTCTTTATAACTTGCAACTTCATCTTTATTTTCAGGTAATCTAAAATAGTCTAACCCACACTCTCCAACTGCTATACACTTAGGGTGTGCTATATACTCTTTTAATAAAACTCTATCGTAATTTTGGGCATCGTAAGGGTGCACGCCAACTGCAAAAAATATACTCTCGTAACTATTGGCTAACTCTACAGCTCTCTTTAGCGTTAGGGGGTCTGCACCAGGAATTATAAACTTCTGCACCCCTCTCTCTTTAGCTCTATTTAAAACCTCAGAAAAATCCTCTTCGTACCTATTATCATCTAGGTGGCAATGTGTATCTATTATCATTAACTCTCTTTAGTAAATAAATTTTTTGCAAAATCTAAAGCCTCTTGCGTATAGCTCTCTCCGCCTACAATTCTTGCAATCTCTTTAACTCTATCTTGGCTATCTAATCTTTTAATATAGCTAGCATTGCTATCTTTTGTAATTAATATATGCTCATTTGCTTTAGAGCTTAAGTGTGGCTGATGCGATATTGCAAAAATCTGAAAGCTCTTAGATAGTTTACTTATCATATTAGCAATAGCTATCGACTCATCGCCACTTACATTTGCATCTATCTCATCTAAAATAATTATACCACCACTTTGTCCACTTGCTCCAACTGTTAAAAGAGCTAATCTTACTCTATTAAACTCTCCGCCACTTAAAGACTCTACCTTAGTTGTACCCATCTCTATAGTTGTAGTATCAAAACCTAGTTCATAAAGGCTATCTTTGCCAAATACAAACTTTACAGCAGGTAGTTTTAGCTCTTTTAAATATAGCTCTAACTCACTCTCAATTACAGAAGAGCTCTTTTTTCTTTGTTTGCTTAACTCAGATGCCAACTTCTCTAACTTAGCTTTAGTTTTTGCAATCTCTTTATCTAATTGCTCTACATCTGCTTCTATTGTAACAAAGCTATCTAGCTCCTCTATTTTAGTTTTTAAATACTCTATAGCCTCTTCTTCTGAACCAAATCTTTTAACAATTGCAGATATCTCCTCTAGCCTATTTAGCACCTCTTCAATATCTACTTCGCCTAACTCTTCACTAAGTGCAGATATATCATCTAAGTCGCCCCTTAGCTGGTTAATAGCGTCACTAAAGTAACTGCTATCTCTATCTAGCATATTAAATAGCTCATAAACACTATCTTCGTAACTAAAAATTGGCTCTATATTTTGCGCCAAATCAGATATTTTATCTAGCTTAGAGAGCTGCTTTTTTACAACTAAAAGCTCTTCGTACTCGCCTACTTTTATATTTAGCTTTTGTAGTTTCTCTATCTCGTACTTTAAAAACTCTACCTTTTCATTAGAAGCTTTTGCATCTTCGAGCTTTTTATTATAAATTGCTTTAAGGTCCTTGTATCTACTAAAAAGCTCTTGGTATTTACTAAAGTGCTCTGCAAAATCTGCGTTTTTTGCTGTTGTAAAGCTATCTAGTAAGGCTATTAACTCTTCGCTACTAAAGCCACTTTTATCTCTAACGCTAATGTAAGATACATACTTTCCAAACAACTCTTTTAAAGCCTTTTTAGAGATATTTTGCCCATCTACAAAGTATCTTACTCTATCTTTTTTTAAAGCCTTTATTACAATTGTATCTTCTAGGTCAAACTCTAGCGACTCTATATTTTTAGGTTTTTCTAGCTCTACTTCGCAAAGTTTAGCCTCTTGGTTTGCTAAGCCAAAATTAGAGAGTAAAGAGTTCATAAAAACCGACTTACCAGCACCACTAGGGCCTGTTATTACAACTAAGCCTCTATTAAACTCTAACTCAACCTTTCTAAAGCCAAGTAGCTCTTTTATAAATACTCTTTTAATCATCTACTAAACTTCGCCCCAAGATAGTTTATCTCTTAAAACTCTAAAGTAGTTTCTCTCTTTTCTGTGTAGCAACTTTGCACTTCTAATAGAGCCACTTAGTACTAACTTATCAGAACAATTTAGTTCGTATGCATCTTGCCCATCTACAACAATTAGTAGCTTCTCTTTTGGTGTTTTAATTGTTATATTAAACTCTGATGGCATAACCAAAGGCCTTTGTGTTAGCGAGTGTGCACAAATTGGAGCCAATATAAAAGCCTTTGTTAGTGGATAAATTACTGGCCCTCCAGCTGCTAAATTATAAGCAGTAGAGCCAGTAGGAGTAGAAATTATTAATCCATCGCCTCTATAGCTATTAAAAATTTCATCTTCAATATAGGCTTCTATTGTAGCCATTTTCGAAATAGTTGGTCTTGTAATTACAACATCATTAAATGCATAAAACTTTTTTTGTGTAGAGCCACTATTTATACTACCACACATCATCATTCTTTTATCTATTCTACACTCGCCATCTCTAAGTTGTTTTAAAAACTCATCTACTTCTGTAATTCTTATATCTGCTAAAAAACCTAAATTACCTGCATTAATACCTGCAACTGGCTTATTATATTTATAACTTCTTCTTACAAGCGATAAAAGAGTTCCATCACCACCTAAAGATATTAAAAAATCGCTACTTTTGCACAATTTTTTAAAGTTTACTCCATCTTCGCCAATCATTTTAGCCGATTTTTTAGCCAATAGTACATCTATACCATACTTATTAAACTTCTCTTTAATCTCTAAAAATAGCTCTTTTATTTCTGGCGAATCTGGTCTAAGCACAAACCCAGCAACTTTATAGTCTTTAATTTTTTTACCCAAATTTAACCCTTTGTAGAATGTTAAAATTATAATACTAGGGTAACATAAAGAGTGTTAGAAACTCTTTATTTATTGCAGTAGTTTGTCACTATAAATATATAGTGAGTATATTCTTTATAAATACTACTCTTTATCTACTACTTGCGCTTCTATTTCGCCACTTTCTGCATCAAATAATACTTTAGTGCCATCTTCTACTTTACCCTCTAGTATCATATTGGCTAGTGTATCTTCTACAATCTCTTGCAAGGCTCTCTTTAGTGGTCTTGCACCATATATTGGGTCGAATCCTGCGTCGGCAATTAGCTCTTTTGCAGAGTCTGTAATCTCTATTTCTATATCTCTTTCTACCAATTTGGCTCTTAAACCTTGTAGCATAATATCTACAATATTTTTAATCTCATCTTTGCCAAGTGGATTAAATATAATTAAGTCATCTAATCTGTTAATAAACTCTGGCTTAAAGTAATTTTTTAAATCTAATCTAACGGCTTTCTCTAGCTCCTCTTTATCTTTTATCTCCATAATTTTATCACTTGCAATATTTGATGTTAAGATAATAATTGTGTTTTTAAAATCAACTGTAACACCCTTATTGTCTGTTAATCTTCCATCATCTAATACTTGCAGTAAAATATTAAACACATCTGGGTGTGCTTTTTCTACCTCGTCAAATAGTATTACACTATATGGCTTGCGTCTAACTGCTTCTGTTAGTTGCCCACCCTCTTCGTAGCCTACATATCCAGGTGCAGCACCAACTAAACGACTTACACTATGTTTTTCCATATACTCTGTCATATCAAATCTAATTAAAGACTTTTGGCTATCAAACAAAAACTTAGCCAAAGCTTTAGCCGTTTGTGTTTTACCAACACCAGTTGGGCCTAAAAATAAAAAGCTTCCAATTGGTCTATTAGTATCGCTTAATCCTGCTTTATTACGCTTAATAGCTCTAGATACCGCCTCTAACGCTTCGTTTTGCCCTACAACTTCCTCTTTTAGGTACTCTTGTATATTTAAAACCTTATCTCTTTCGCTTTGGAGCATCTTATTAACAGGAATACCAGTCCATCTGCTAACAATAGATGCAATCATCTCTTCATCAACTGCATTTTTAAGCAATGCACCCTCTTGTTGCACTCTACTCCAAGTATCATTTAACTTCTTAAGTTCGCCCTCTAGGCTTGGTACTTCGCCATACTCTATCTCGGCTGCTTTGTTAAAGTTTCCTTCCTTTTTAGCAAACTCTGCCTCTTTTCTTTTAGCCTCAATCTCTTGTTTAATCTTAGAAATAGAGTTAAATATCTCTTTTTCGTTATTAAATTGCGCCTCTAACTCTCTTTGCTTCTCTTCTAGGTTTGCTAAATCTTTCTCTATCTCTTTTATTTTCTCTTCGTTTTTAGCAGTAAGCTCCATATTTAAAGCCTCTTTCTCTACTAAAAGTTGCTCTATCTCTCTTTTTATTTTAGATAGCTCAAATGGCTCGCTCTCTATTTGCATCTTTAGCTCTGCTGCTGCTTCGTCTATTAAATCAATAGCTTTATCTGGCAAAAATCTATCTGTAATATATCTATTAGATAACTTTACAGCAGAAATTAGTGCACTATCTAAAATTTGTACATTATGGTGTGTCTCTAAACGCTCTTTTATACCACGCATAATCTGCAATGCTTCGTTAATAGATGGCTCATCAACACGAACTGCCTGAAATCTTCTTTGCAGTGCGGCATCTTTTTCTATATATTTTCTGTACTCTTTTAGTGTTGTTGCACCAATTGTATGCAACTCTCCACGAGCTAGCATTGGCTTTAGCATATTAGCAGCGTCCATACTACCCTCGCTAGCACCAGCACCTACAATTGTATGTATTTCGTCAATAAAAAGAATAATATTGCCATCTTTTTTAACCTCTTCGATAACTGCTTTTAATCTATCTTCGAACTCTCCTCTATATTTTGCACCTGCAATTAATGCTGCCATATCTAACTCTATAAGGCGTCTATTTTGCAAAGATAGTGGTACTACTTTATCTACAATTCTTTGCGCTAGCCCCTCTACTATTGCAGTTTTACCAACACCAGGCTCTCCTAGTAAAATTGGATTATTTTTAGTTTTTCTAATTAAAATCTGCATAGCACGCTGAATCTCTTCGTCTCTTCCAATTACTGGATCTAGCTCGCCATCTCTTGCTTTTGCTGTTAAGTCAATTCCGTACTTTTGCAGAGCTTCTAGCTTTTCGTCATCTGTTTGAGACTCTATTGTTTTACCACCTCTTAGAGCTTCTATATTTTTCTTAAACTCCATTAAGTCTATATACTTTCCTAAAGTATCTTTTATAAAGCTCTCTTCTATATTTGCAACTAGCCAAGTATCTACAGATAGGTACTTATCGCCATTTACTGCCATCTGCCCCTGTGCGCTCTGTAAGCTTCTAACTAAATTACTAGATAGCTTTATGCTCTCTTTTGTAATTGCGCTACTTGTTGGTAACTTTTTAGCTAAAGAGCTTACATCTAGCTCAATTGCAGCCTTATCTACCCCCATCTTATTTAAAACTTGGTTTAGTATAGATGCACTATTTGTAAGTTGCGCCCACACTAAGTGTATAGGCTCTACTTCTGGGTTTTTATTGTGTAGTGCTAAAGATAATCCAGATTCTATCGATTGTGTCATTTGGTGTGTTAAATTTTCTAATATATTACTCATAGCTTTTCCTTACTTTTAAGATATAACAAATTCTATCATAATTTTTTTCTTTTAGTTGCTATCTAAGTTGCATATAAAATTTTTACCACACTTTAAGTGAGATTTAAATAAAATAGGCTTTAAAAATTCGATACAAGGTAGTGCCAATATGTACAAGCACAATAAAAAAATTATAGCATCATCTTTTCTTGCTGTTTGCGCGACTCTATTTATCTCTAGCCCAATTGCGCTAGATGCAAAAGAGAGCAAAAATAGCAAACTAGATGCATACTTAAAATTTACAAGAGTTTTAAACCTAATTGAGTCTCAGTATGTAGACGAAATTAACTCTACAGAGCTTATAAATAAAGCCCTAAAAGGTCTGCTTAGCAACCTAGATGCACACTCTGCTTATATGGATGCAAAATCTTTTAAAGACTTAAACATTCAAACAAAAGGCGAATTTGGTGGGCTAGGTATAGTTGTTGGCATGAAAAAAGGTGCCCTTACAGTTATTGCTCCAATCGACGACACTCCTGCTAAAAAAGCTGGTATTAAAGCTGGTGATATTATCTTAAAAGTAGATAAAAAATCTACCCTAGGTATGACAATAGACGAAGCAGTAAGCCTAATGCGTGGTAAGCCAAAAACAAAAATTACACTAACAATTGTTAGAAAAGGCGAAAACAAACCTATAAAAATAGATATTATTAGAGATATTATTAAAATAGAGTCTGTTAAGCATAAGTTTATCTATCTAGATAAAGAGAAAAAAGAGAAAGTTCTATATATTAAAGTAACATCTTTTGACTCTAAAGTTGCAGATGGTGTTAAGTACTTATTGCAACAAAATAAAGATGCAAAAGGTATTGTACTAGACCTTCGTAACAACCCAGGCGGGCTACTAAGCCAAGCGATTGACCTGCTAGATCTATTTATAGACAAAGGCGTACTTGTAAGCCAAAAAGGTAGAGATAAAAGAGAAAATGTTGTATACAATGCAAAAGCAGAGGGTACAAACAAAGATATACCAATTGTAACTCTTGTAAATGGCGGAAGCGCAAGTGCAAGCGAAATTGTTAGTGGAGCCTTGCAAGATCATCACCGCTCACCTGTAATTGGAGAAAAAACTTTTGGTAAAGGGAGTGTTCAAGTTGTAGTGCCTATTGGAAAAGAAGATGGCATTAAGCTAACAGTTGCAAGATACTACCTACCAAGCGGAAGAACAATACAAAACAAAGGTGTAACACCAGATATTATTGTATACCCAGGAGAAGCAACTAAGAAAAAGGCTAACGAGTTCGAAATTAAAGAGGCAGAGCTTAAAAAACACCTAAAAGCAGAGCTAGCAAAAGTAGAAGATAGCAACAAAACTAAGCCAGCTACAGAAAACAACGAAACAAAAGTAAAAGATGGCAACAAAACAGACAAAAAAGTAATAACAAAAGAAGATATCTACAAAGATGCTCAACTTAAAAGTGCTGTAGATATTTTAAAAGTTTTAATTTTACAAAAAGGGAACTAAGTGCAAAAAAAAGAGTTACTATACGAAGGCAAAGCAAAAAAGATTTGGACAACAGAAGATAATAATCTACTAATATCAGAGTTTAAAGACTCTCTTACAGCATTTAATGGCGAAAAGAAGTCTAGCGAAGAGGGAAAAGGTGCACTAAACAACGAAATTTCTGCTGCACTTTTTGACTACTTAGAGAGTAAAGGTGTTCCAACTCACTATGTTAAAATGCTAGATAAAGACCATATGCTACACAAAAGAGCAGAAGTTATCTTAATAGAAGTTATCGTAAGAAACATTGCAACAGGTAGTCTAAGCAGAAATCTAGGTATCGAAGATGGTAAAGTACTGCCATTTGCATTAGTAGAGTTCGACTATAAAAATGACGAACTAGGCGACCCTAAACTAAACGACCAACACGCACTAATACTAGAGCTTGTAAAGAGCCAAGATGAGCTAGATTACATTAGATACATGGCAAGAAAAATAAACCACTTCTTAAGCGAATTCTATAAAGAGCTAGACTTAAAACTTGTTGACTTTAAGCTAGAGTTTGGTTACGACAGCAACGGAAATATTATACTAATAGACGAACTTAGTCCAGACAACTTTAGACTATGGGACGCAAATACAAACGAAAAAATGGATAAAGATAGATTCCGTCAAGGGTTAGGTGGTCTTACAGAGGCTTATGCAGAAGTATTAAGAAGAATTCAAAACAGATAAGGAGTTAAAGTGAAAGCAGTAGTAAACATATTTTTAAAAACAGGTGTATTAGACCCACAAGGTAAAGCAGTACACCACGCACTAGAGTCTTTAGATTTTAAAGGTATTCAAGATGTAAGAATTGGTAAGCAAGTAGTATTAGAGTTAAGCGCAAGCGACAAAAAGCAAGCACTTAAAGAGGTAAGAGAAATGAGCGAAACACTACTTGCAAACACAGTTATCGAAGATTACTCTATAGAGATAGTAGAATGAAAAATGTAGTTGTATTAAGATTTCCTGGAACAAATTGCGAATTTGATACAGAGTATGCACTAAAAAATCTTGGCTTTAATGTAACAGTAATCTGGCATAAAGAGAGTACCCTACCAGAGTGCGATTTAGTAGTTATACCAGGTGGGTTTAGCTATGGCGACTACCTAAGAAGTGGCTCTATTGCTAAGTTTTCTCCAATTATGAAAGCAGTTAAAGAGTATGCAAATAAAGGCGGTTATGTATTAGGTATCTGTAATGGTTTCCAAATATTAACAGAAGCTGGCTTACTACCTGGTGCACTAAAGAGAAACAACTCTTTACACTTTATTTCTAAATTCCAACACATTAAAGTAGAAAATAATAGTAATAAATTTTTACAAAACTGTAAAGTTGGCGAGATATTAAACATACCTGTAGCACACGCAGATGGAAACTACTATATAGACGACAAAGGGCTAGAAGAGCTAAAAGCTAACGAGCAAATATTAGTTAAATACTGCAACGAAAGTGGCGAGCCAGTAGTTCTTAATGGTTCAGTAGAGCAAATTGCAGGAATATGCAATAAAGAGAAAAATGTATTTGGTCTTATGCCTCACCCAGAGCGTGCAATAGAACTTGTACTTGGCTCTACAGATGGTATAAAAATGTTAGAGGGCTTTAGCGCTTGAGAGGCATCCAACTTTTGCTAAGAGTATTAATTTTTTTACTCTTTGCAACCTTTTTAAATGCAGCAGATAAACCATATAGCTATAGCTATACTCCTAAATCTGTATATAGCAATCAAGTTTTTCCAGTAACTATACTTGTTAAACACTACAACCCAAAAAATCCACCACATTTTGAGTTTGATATTATTTCTCAATTGCAACCAATAGATAACAGACCAAATAAATTAATAAATCAAAATGAAGCATTTTTTACATTCTACTTTAAAGCAGAAAAGAATTTAACATCAATAAAAATACCACAACTATCTATTTGGAATCTAGACCACACATATATGCTACAACCCAAAGAGATAAAGGTTAAAAATCTAGATACTCAAAATAGTAAAAACTTCTCTAATCTACTTGCATCTAATTTAAGGGTAAATCAGGTAAAAATCGACCCCTACGATTCGCAAAATTCTCTAATTACTCTTAAATTAGAAGCACTAGAGGCAAACTTAGAAGATATTAAAATACCAGGCGTTACAGACGATGGTATAGAAGATATAAAAAGAGACAACGCTAGAGTAACAGCTAGTTACTACTTTATAATACCATCAAAAATAAAAAAGGTAGAGTTCTCTTACTATAACCTAATTAAAAATAGATTTATAAGTAAAGATATAACTACATATAAAAAATCTGGCTACTCACAAACTATAGAACTTTCTCCTAAAGATTTTACATTCGATAAAATTAAAATGTATATAACATTTGGCTCTGTTGTAGTGCTTTTATTACTACTTTTCTTTACAAAAGATATGCTCTATTTAGTTCTTTCAGTTATACTAATTGCATTTACAATATATATCTATATGCCAAAAGCAACCCTAAGAATACAAGAGGGAGCAAACATATATATACTACCAACAAAAAATAGTAATATAAGCAAGCAACTAGATAGAGAAATTACAACAAAACTAATAAGAAAATATAAAAACTTTAACAAAATAGAGTATAAAAATATTATAGGGTGGGTAAAAGATGAAGACATTAGAAAAAATTAGATTCTACTGGGGAGCATTTACAATATCTACAATAGTAGCAGTTATAATGATACCTCTAGTAACTATTTTTAATAAATATAAAGGCACAATTATGCACAAGCTTAATGGTGCAATTTTATTTTTTATGGGTGCAAAAGTTAAAGCCTATGGCAAAAGAGATAGCAGCGCAAATCTATTTTTAATGAACCATCAAGGTATTATGGATATTATTGCGCTAGAAGCCATAGAGAATATTCACCTAAGATGGGTAGCAAAAAAAGAGCTTTTTGATGCACCATGGTTTGGCTACATACTAAAAAATACCGATATGATAAGCGTAAATAGAGAAAATAAAAGTGGCTTAATAAAACTACTAAAAGACGCAAAAGAAACAATAGAAGTAAAAAACAGAGCAATAGCGATTTTTCCAGAGGGTACTAGAGCAAAGGGACAAAAGCTTTTAAAATTTAAAGCTGGCGCAAAAATAGTAGCAAATAAATTAAACATGAGAGTCCAGCCAATAGTTATACTCGGTAGTAAAAATGTACTAAACGAGCATATTAAAACTGGACATAGTGGCACAATAGAAGTTCACTACCTTGATGCTTTTAATATACAAGATGCACCAAAAGATTGGTACGAGAATTTACAAAATAGTATGCAAGAGTATATAGATAATTTAAAAATAAAAAGAGATATAGAGAGATAATGTTAATAAGAAAACAGTTTAAATTCGAAAATGCACATATAGTTAGAGACTGCTCTACTACTAGATGTAGCCAAAATATACATGGGCACTCATATATAGTAGAAGTTTTATTAGAGTCCAACTACCTAGATAACGGACAAATGATATACGATTTTGGCCTAACTAAACTATATATAAAAGAGATTATAGACTCTTTTGATCATGCAATTACACTATGGAGTGGAGATAACAAAGAGTACATAGCCGATATAAAAAAGCATAGCCAGAGGTGGATAGAGCTACCAGTTAACCCATCTGCAGAGCAATTTAGTAGAATCTTTTTTATAATTATAGATAAAATACTACAACTTAGCACAATGCACAACAACGAAAAAGAGGTAAAGGTACATAGCATTATAGTACACGAAACACAAACAGGCTACGCACAATGCTTTAGAGAAGATGCCTACTCTAAGCTAATGGGCGAAATAGATATTAACTCTATTAGATTTTCAAAACAGGTAACTAACGAGTGGAGCAAAAGCGACTTTTGGCAAAATATTTTAAAAAATAAACCACTAATAACGCCAAAAAATGTTTAATTCACAAAAATTTTACAACTTTATGGTATAATGCCAATTACAAATTTAATAAGGAGTTTTAATGAAAAAACTTGTAATTCTTTCTGTAGCAACTGTTGCAGTATTAACTTTTAGTGGATGTGGTAGTAGCTCTAACGACGATGCTGCAAAAAACACAGTAACAGAGACTGCACACAAAGCTGCAGAAGCAACTAAAGAAGCTGCTAGCAAAACTGTAGAAGCTGCTAAAGAGACTACAACTAAAGCTGTTGAAGCAACTAAAGAAGTTGCACACAAAACTGTAGAGGCTGCTAAAGAGACTACAACTAAAGCTGTTGAAGCAACTAAAGAAGCTGCGCACAAAACTGTAGAAGCTGCTAAAGAGACTGCAGACAAAGCTGTTGAAGCAACTAAAGAAGCTGCAACTGCTGTAGCTGATAAAGCAACTGAAACTGCAAGTGCAGGTAACGAAAAAGGTAAAGCTGCTTACGCTAAATGTGTTAGCTGCCACGGTGCTGACGGTAAAACTAAAGCTCTTGGTAAATCAGAAATTATAGCAGGACAAAATGCTGCAGATTTAGAGAAAAAAATGGCAGAGTACAAAGCAGGTACAAGAAATGTAGCTGGTATGGGTACACTTATGAAAGGTCAAGTAGCTAGCCTAAGCGACGAAGATATTAAAGCAATTGCAGAGTATATCTCTAACCTTAAATAGTTAAACAAATAGCCCCCTCTGGGCTATTATAGAATTAATATTTCTTGTAGGTTTAATAACCTCAATTAAATAATTATACTCTTTACTCTAATAATACACTTTACAATTTAACAAGCATTTAACCCTACACCAATGGATAAGCCATCGTCTATGATTAATGCTATATTTTTATTTAAAATAGAGTAGATCTCTTTAAAAATTATTACACCTGCTACTATTAGGTCGTCTCTGCCTACGCCAACGGCAATTTTACGCTCACTTATGCTCATATTTAATAGCTTATCTAAATAAAAATTAAGCTCTTGTACGCTTAAGTTTGTGCCAGTTACTTTTGCGGCATCGTAGGTATTGTAGCTCATACCTAGCTTCATGGCGGCAATTGTAGTTGGGGTTCCAGCTGTTGCTGTAAATATTAAATTACTATTATTAAAATCCTTAATAAACTCTCTAATATCTAAAGCTTTCTCTTTTACATAATGCTCTATATCTTCTAAACTTTTAGTGCTATTTGCAGTTGTTACAATGCCAAGTTCAAAGCTTTTAGAGTATATTTTACCATCTATATAGTAGCTAATTTCTGTAGAGCCACCACCTATATCGCAAAGCACAAAGTTTTGCATAATATCTAAGGCATCTAACCTTGCCTTTACTGCTTTTAGCGTTAGCTCTGCTTCGATTTTAGGGCTAATTATATTAAACTCTACACCTGTTTGCTCTTTTATTGAATTTAATACATCTTTAGTGTTAGTAGCTACCCTAAGTGCTTGTGTTGTAACTGCTTCTATTTTGCAATTGCTAAAATTTAACTGCTCTTTAGCCTCTAATAGTGCATCTACAACTCTAGCTGTTGCCTCTTTAGAAATCTTACCACTAGCAATTAAACCCTCTGCTGTTCTAACAGTTTTTAAAAAGCTCTTAATGACTTTTTTCTCTACACAATCATACTTAATGGCTTGTAGAGTATTAGAGCCTAAATCTATAGCTATTACTTGCACTAGTGCTCTTCTTTAAAGCTATAACCACACTCTTTTAATCTAGCTCTTAGCGTATCTTGATGCTCCTTACCCTTTGTCTCTAGGGCTACACTTACATGGGCATCGCCAAACTCTAAATCTGTAGAAGTTCTATCATAACCAATTTGCACTATATTTGCCTCGGCATCACGCATTAGTGCTGCAAAACTCTCTAGTGCACCTGGTTTGTCTATTAGTGTTACTACTAACTTCATTTTGCGGTAAGTTTTTGTAAGACCCTTCTCGATAATTAAATTTAACATAGTAACATCAATATTACCACCACTTAAAAGAATACACACCTTACTATTTGGCTCTATATTTAGCTTATTGTGCATTAGTGCGGCAACACCAACCGAACCTGCACCCTCTACTAACAATTTTTGGCGCTCTAGTAAAAATAAAATTGCACTTGCTATTTCGTCGTCGCATACCGTTACAAGTTCGTCTACATACTCTAAAATATACTCTAGTGTCATAGGCGATGCGTTCTTAACTGCAATACCATCAGCAATTGTCTTAACACTACTACTACTTAATGCCCTCTTGCTCTTAAATGACTCTGCCATTGCTGGTGCGCCAGCAGCTGCTACTCCAACTATCTTAATACTTGGGTTAAGCACCTTTGCAACTGTAGCAATACCACTAATTAAGCCTCCACCTCCAACTGGCACAACTATAGCATCTAAATCGTCTATCTCTTTAAAAATCTCTAAATATATTGTTCCTTGCCCTGCAATTACACTATCGTCAGCAAATGGGTGCACAAACTCTAAAGAGTTCTCTTTAGCATAAGCTATTGCATACTCGTAAGCTTCGTCATAGCTTCCACCTTTTAGTACAACTTTTGCACCAAAACTCTCCACACCTTGAACTTTATTTAAAGGAGTCGACTCAGGCATAAAAATAGTTGCCTCAATATTAAAATGGCTAGCACTCATAGCTACACCTTGCGCATGGTTTCCAGCACTTGCAGCGACAACACCACTACTTGAGCCCTGCTCTATTAAGGTAGCAATTTTATTAAATGCACCTCTTAATTTAAAAGAGCCTGTAACTTGCAAGTTATCTTTTTTTAAATAAACTTCTGTTTTATACTTATTACTTAAAATTGGTGCATATGCTAAAGGCGTTTTATGTGCTACTTTATCTAATCTTTTAGCAGCTTTTTTTACATCTTCTAGATTAATCATCTATTTCCCTTAAATATTTATGCTAGAATTATACCATTATTTAGTAAAGGATATTTAATGCAGTGTGAAATGCCAACAGTTAACTCAAACCCTCAAGAGGTTAAAGAGATTTTACAAAAGTATAAAAATATAGCAATAGTTGGAGCCTCTCCAAAACCAGAAAAAGATAGCAATAAAGTTACAAAATACATGATAGAAGCAGGATACAATGTATTCCCAATCTATCCAAAAGAAGATGAAATTTTAGGACAAAAAGTCTACAGAAGCCTAGCAGAGATAGATAAAAAAGTTGATATAGTAGTTGTATTTAGAAAACCAGCTGCAGTTATGCCAGTAGCGGAAGCAACAATAGCAAGAGGTGATGTAGATGTACTTTGGACTCAATTAGAGATTGTAAATAACGAAGCAGCAAAAAAGGCGCAAGATACAGGAATTAAAGTTGTTCAAAATTTATGTATTAAAATAGAGCATCGTAATCTATTAGGGTAAAGCTACCCTAATTGTATATATACTACCAATATAAAACTATTCTTCTTCTACCCCATCTTAGGGCTCTTCTTTTATTTACACCCATATAGATATCTATATGATTTCTAAGTCTTTTATTCATTTTATCTCTTACTGTATAAAAACCTGGCAATCCCATAATTTTAACTCTTACACCATTAGTTAAGCCATATTTTCTAATTAAATCTGGAGATACAGCAATTATTCTCATACCAGGCCTAATACGATTATTCCATGCAGCTAAAAATGGTGTGTTATCTGTTTGATTTCTATGCGATGTATAAGCAGTAGCTACTACTCTAATTTTTCTTTTATGCTTAAGCGATGGTGTTTTTTTAAACTTTATATTTTTTGCAAAGTTAAAGCTTCTATTCTTTCTTTTTACTAATTTAGTAGGTTTTAAATAGATTTTTTCACCAACTCTTATACTACTACTTCTGCTTAATCTATTTATCTCTCTAAGTTTAGTAATAGATACTTTTGTACTCTTAGCAATTAAACTAAGTGTGTCTCCTTTTTTAACTACATAATATAAATTATTTTTCTTAGTTTTTTTAGCTAATTTTTTTATAGCCTTTAAATCAACACTAGAAGGTAATTTAATCTTATAACCAACCTTTAAAGTGTTATTTTTATCAAAAGAGTTAATCTTTTTTATTTGTTTTGCACTAATTTTAAATTTCTTAGAAATCTTAATTAAGCTATCACCCTTTTTAATAGTATAAAACTTGTAATTTTCTTTAGATTTACTCTTATTCTTAATAGTAACAACTTTTTTAGCTATCTTGGTGCTAGTTTTCTTATGTAATACTTTAGTATTTTCTTTTTTACTTATTTTTACAGCTGTTTTCTTTATACTTTTAGTAATTTTGTCCTCTTTTTTTATATTTTTAAAGGCTACTTTTGTAGTTTTAAGTTTTTTAGTTGTTATTGTGGCTACTTTTTTGCTACTCACACTTGTACTTTTACTCTTACTTTTAGTAGTGCCTTTAGCAACATTGTGCTCTTTTTTAATTACTTTTGTAAGTTTACTACTTGCTAAAGTAGTATCAGTTACTTTTTTAGTTGTTGTAGTTTTACTACTTGCAACACTTTTTATTTTACTCTCTTCTTTAACAATTTTAGTATTTTTTAAACTACTTAAAGAGTTGTCTTTTTTAACTTTACTACTATTATCTTCTTTTTTAGACTCTAAACTTTTATAACCACTTCTATCTATAACAGCCTGAAGTCCATATTCACCATTATAATTAGAGCTATATCTATTTAGTAATGTATCTAAATAACTTTGTGTTCTGTAGTGGTTTGTAGATTTAGAAATTCTAGTAGCATCTTTAGTGCTTTTAGAAGTAGTAGGTACTTTTATAAATTTAACTTTATAAGGATTACAACTATTTTTGTAATCTAACCCATTTTGGCAGTTAACTTGTCCAAAACTGTAATCTGTAATTAGGCAGAGAGTAGCAATTTTTGCTACTCTCTGCTTTATCGAGTAATTAATACTCTTCATTTAAGCTCCTTTTGTTGTTAAAAAAAGTTTAACATCTCTGGCATAATATCCATTTTTTCAACTATTTTCAAGTGCATTATATCTTTTTTAAACAAATCATCTATAATATATGGTATTTTGACATTATATTTAGATGATATGACTTCTAAAGCTTCTCTATCTGATTTTACATTAACACCCCAAGCTTCGGCAATGGTTACACTAAATTTTGTCCATTCTGCAGTTGAATATGCTACAAAAGGTAACTTTGTATCAATATTTTCTAAATATACTTTAACTGCTGTAGCAGTATGAGTATCTAAAACATAGTTTTTACTAAGGTATTTTGCGATTATTTCTTTACATTCCTCATCATTTGCACTAGATGAAATAAAATCTTCTTGCAATTTAGCAAGCTCATTTTTATCTAACTCGTAATATCCATTTTGCGCTAAATTTGCCATTAACTCTTTTGTTCTAGCTGCACCAAATTTATCAAATAAAATTCTCTCTACATTAGAGCTTTTTAATATGTCCATAGCTGGAGAGTTGGTCTGAATTAGCTCTCTTTCTCTTAAATCATACTTACCCTTATTAATAAAGTCTGCAAGAATATCGTTTTTATTTGTAGATATTGCTATCTTCTCTATTGGAATGCCAGCCTTTTTAACATAGTAAGCTCCTAAAGCATTACCAAAGTTTCCGCTTGGAACGATTAGGTTAATCTTATCTCCTAAAGAGATTCTACCAACTCTTATTAGCTCTAAATAGCTATGTATATGATAAATTGTTTGGAATATTATACGCCCAAAGTTTACAGAGTTTGCAGCAGAAAGCTTAATATTTTTCTTATCTAGTGCATCTTTAAACTCTTTAGAATCAAGTAGAGACTTTAGTGCATCTTGTGTATCATCGAAGTTACCTTTAACTCCGATTACTTTTAAGTTAGGTGCCTCTTCTGTAACCATCTGCAAGCGCTGAACATCGCTAGTACCGCCATCTGGGTATAGACAACAAACTTTAATATTATCTTTGTTTTTAAATGTCTCTAAAGTAGCTGGCCCAGTATCGCCACTTGTTGCTGCCATAATTAAGTAGTTCTCACCTCTGCTTTTTGCCAAAGAAGATAGTATAACACCAAACGGCTGAAGCGCCATATCTTTAAATGCTCTAGTTGGCCCGTGGTAAAGCTCGCTAATAAAAAGATTCTCCTCTAATTTTACAACTGGCACTGGGTTTTTGGGGTCATCAAAACTGTCGTATCTACTTAGTGCTTCGTCTATTAAACTATCTTCTATATCTATCTTAAAAGATTTTAAAACATCTTTAGCCAACTCTTTATAGCTAGAGTCTATATGTTTACTTATAAAATCTAAACCAAACTCTGGTAAACTTTTCGGCACATATAAGCCACCAAAACTAGCTAATGGGCTTAATATCGCTTCGCTAAATTTAACCTTGCTTGGCTTAACGCCATCATTACCTCTTGTCTCTATAAATTCCATCAATAATCCTAAAACTTAAAATTTGGGCATAATTATATCAAAATTATAACTCAATACAAGTACCAATTCCGCTACTTGTTAATATCTCTAATAGTAAAGAGTGCTCTAACCTACCATCTATAATGTGTGCTTTTTTAACTCCACCCTTAAGGGCCTCTATACAAGCATCTACTTTTGGCACCATTCCACCAACAATTGTTTCGTCATCTTTTAGCTCTTGTGTTTTTGAAATTGTTAAAGTATTAATTAAATTTTTACTCTTATCTAATACACCTGGAGTGTCTGTTAAAAATAGCACTTTTCTTGCATTTAGTGCAACTGCTACTTTGCTTGCAGCTAAGTCTGCATTAATATTAAACCCAGGGTGCCCCATAGAACCACCGCTTGCAATTGGTGCAATAACTGGTATAAAGCCATCGTCTAAAATATTATAAATAATTGTGGGGTCTATCTCTTCTATAACACCTGTATATCCAAACTTAACACTATCTTTTGGAATAGCTTTAATAAAATCGGCATCTTTTCCAGAAATTCCTAACGCTTTAACCCCATGCGAGTTAAGCAAAGATACTATCTCTTTATTTACCTCTCCACTTAATACCATCTCTGCAATTTTCATAACCTCTTTTGTGGTTACTCTTTGCCCATCTATAAACTCCGTTTGTATATTTAAATCTTTTAAAAGATTTGTAATACTTTTACCACCACCATGTACAACTACTGGTTTCATACCGACAATTTTAAGTAGCGATATATCTTGTGCAAACTTCGCCTTTAACTCATCGCTAGTTTGTGCTGAGCCACCATACTTAATAACAATAATATCGTCTCTAAATTTATTTATATATGGTAGCGCATCTAAAAGAGTTTTAACTGTCTCTATTTTGCTCTTCATAATACTCCTCTATTTGCTTAATAGCTTTTATATTAATATCTAATCTTAATTTCATTACAGAAATTGGTAAATTAAAATTCTCTAATTTTACCATATCTTTTTGTGTAACTAAGATAGTTTTAGCATTAACTTCTTGCATTTTCTCTATAATTTTATCTCTATTAAAGTAGTCGTGATCTTTAAATACAAAACTACCAACCACACCTTTTGGCAAAAACTCTTTTAGTCTGCTTGGGTTTGCAATAGCTGTAACTAATAGCATATTATCGCTAAGGTTACTAAAATTAACCACTCTTTTAAAATCTTTACCCTCTTTTAAAATTAAATTAGCCCTACTCTTTGCAAAAGATATCTCTCTAAATGGTCCAGATGGTAAAACTAGTCTATTTGGCAAATTAGCAGGCTCTAGTAAAATATCGAATTTTTTAATATTTACCTTACTAAATGCATCGTCTAAAATAATTAAATTTGCACCATAGCTTTTAGCTAAATTAATAGCTTTTACTCTATCTTCGCTAACTATAACGCCACAACTGCTCTCTTTTGCAACAAGCATAGCTTCGTCGCCACTTTGCTCTACGCTAGCTAAAATCTTATTAGAGTTTTTAACCACAACTAAGCCGCTACTTTGCCTGCCGTATCCTCTAGATATATAAAATATTTTAGCGCTATACTTTGTATTTAAATGGTTAATTAACTCTATTGCAAATGGTGTCTTACCGCTACCACCAACTGTTAAATTACCAATACTTATAATCTTAATACTGTAATCTACCTCTTTAGAAGCAACACTCTTAAGGGCACCCACCAATGCATAAATAGCCGATATTGGCAATAAAACAACACCAACTAAAAAGTGATACCACTTTGGACTATAGTATAGCTTTTCAAAAAAATCTATCATATATGTACTGTATCTACCTCTTTAGCTACTTTGCAAACAAAAAGTGCATCTTCTTTGCTCATTTTACCATTGCACGGCAAAGATAAAATCCTTTGGTACGCATTAAGCGCATTTGGAAAACTAAAGACCTTTAAAGAGTACTTAGCCTTATAGTATGTAGTAAAGTTAAGCGGAATATAGTGCAACCCAACCTCTACGCCTCTTTTTTTAAGCTCTCTAGCAAATGCATCTCTGTTTTTATCTACCTCTATTATAAAGTAACTATATAGATGGTTGCTATCTTTTAGAGGCAACTTTATATGCTTTAAGTTACTAAGTTCTCTAAAGTAAATATCTACAATCTCTCTTTTTTGCTCTAGCAATTTAACTCTATCTTCTATTAAACCATCCAAAATAAAAGCACTTAAGGTATCTAACCTATAGTCGCACCCAATCTCTTTAATATCATAAAGATAATCTACATCTTTATTAGACAACACTAAACCATGTTCTCGCACTAGATTTGCTCTATTGTAAATAAACTCATCTTTAAAACTTAGTATCGCACCTTTTAGTGTATTATCTAACTTATAATTTAAAGAAAAAATACCAATATCACCCATCTGCTCTACACTTTCACCTAAAATCGAACTATCTGTAAAGTCCTCTATTACAACAACTTTGGCCTTTTTTGCAAGCTCTACAATTTCGGATATATCTTGCTTTAAACCAGCAAAGTGAGAAACAACAATAGCTCTTAACTTTTTGCTACCTTTATCTTTTAGCACCTTTTTTAAAGCCTCTATATCCATATGGTAGGTATTTGGCATAATATCTACAAAAATTGGCTCGCTATCAAAGTGTCTTATTGCCTCTGGTATATCAACATAAGAGTTAATTGCACAAATTACCTTATCGCCCCTTTTTAAATCTAATGCACACAAAGATAGATGCACCGCATTAGACGAATTACTAACACTTAGGACAAAATTACTTCTTAAAAGCTTGCAAAATCTAGCCTCTACACGCTCTATTGCACTATCTATCAATTCATAAAAATTACTACTATCAATCTGGCTTAATCTATTAAGATATGTCGCTTTATAAAATGGAACCTGGTACTTCATAATAAACTCCTACTCGCACTTTTGTACGCCAAGGTTTAAAAGCTCGCTACAGCTAAAACCTGCTTGCTTTCTTGCATCTACATTAAACTGCTTAGCTCTGCCTTTTAATCTATATTTATCTAATATCTCTACATACTTACTTTGCACATCAACACCCTCTAAATCGCAAAGATACCTAAACCATCTATCGCCCTTTTTAACATGGTCTATCTCTTCTATATAAATTATATCTAAAGCATCAATTAGCTTAGTAATTAGTGGGCTTTTTTTATAATTTTTTAACTTCGAGATAATTTTAGGGTTAACATCTAATCCGCTAGCTTCAAAGTATCTAGGTATTACAGCCATTCTCTCTATAGCACTAAAATTTGTTTTATAAGACATCTCAAAGAGCCCCTTATGCACAGGTAAATCGCCATATTTAGCACCTAGAGTCTCTAACAATTCTAATAACATCTTAAAATGCCTAACTTCATCTTGTGCTACAATTAGCCAATCTAGCTTATACTCTATTGGCATATTAGTAAATCTATATGCCGCATCTAAAGCTAAATCTATAGCACTAAACTCTATATGTGTAATAGAGTGCACAAGAGCCAACTGCCCCTCTTTTTTAGAAAAATCACCCCTCTTTGGTAGATCTTTTGGCTCTACAATATTTGCAAATTTGCTATACGAAGGCTCCTCTTGTATCTTGGGTGTAAAGTTGTTAAAAGTAGCATCTAATTTTTGGCAATACTCTATTGCTCTATCTATTATAAGCTCTTTTGTGTTAATATCAGCACTAAATAGTGCTGTCTCTAATTCAGCATAAAAGTCCATAAGGAGTATTATATCTTATGCAAATAAAAGTTAAGCCAATGGGTATGTACCAAACAAATTGTTACATACTTACAGTAGATAATAAAGACTATATAATAGACCCAGGAGCCGATGCAACTAAATGGGTTATGCAAGAGTGTAAAAACCCAGTTGCAATACTAAATACGCACGGACACTTCGACCATATTTGGTCAAATGCTGAACTTAGTACTAAATTAAAAATACCAATATACTGCCCAGTAGACGACGCATTTATGCTCGAGAGTGACCCATTTAATCATGGCGTACCAAAGTCTAAAGCAGATGTAAAAATTAAACCTAATACAAAAATAACAATCGATGGCAACGAGTTTACCTTTTGGCACTTTCCAGGGCACACACCAGGTAATAGCGTAATAGAGTATAAAAACATATGGTTTAGCGGAGATTTTCTATTTAGAGACTCTATAGGACGCTGGGATTTTAAATACTCTAACAAAAGCGATATGCTAATTAGTTTACAAAAAGTTAAAAATTTTAATAAACAAGATAAAAAAGTTCTGCCAGGACACGACAGAAGCACAACACTCTTTAGAGAGTTAAAAAATATCGATTATTGGATTAATGTAGTTAAAAATTCATAAAGTTATATTTTTTAGTATTAATTAAACTTTTTTGTGTTATACTTTAGTAATTTCCACAAAAAAGGACATATTATGAAAAAACTAGCACTCTCTACCTTAGCTTTTTTTGCATTAGGTAACACAATTAGTGCCGCTGATCCTAGCTTATTTCCTAGTGCTGTAACTATGATGGGTGGCTATACTATAGCAGCAGAAGAGAGCAGACTAAACAACAACCGCTCTTATAGCTTTAGATTTACTCAAAACGATTTTGGGGTAGACAACTTTGGCTTAGGTGCATTTCAGTTAGCTCTAGACTACACTCCAGATGCAAGATATAAAGATAACAATAGCAAAACAACAAGTATTAAATTTGGACCAAACCTACTATGGTATCTAAGCAACTCTAGCGAGCTTACACCATACCTACTAATGGGTTTAGGGGTAGAACACTTAAGCAATCCAACAGGTGGCTTTAATACTCTAGATTTCTATGCAAATGGTGGTGCAGGTTTCGAATACCAACTAAGAAGCGACATCTCTTTTGTAGGAGAAGCAAAATATAGCTACTCTGATCAAAAGAGAAAAGGCACAACAATGGGTTGTGGTTTAAAATTTAGCTTTGGCGACTACTAATAACCAAGCAAGTTAGAGCAAACAAAGTAGAGACTCTCTACTTTACTCTAGCTCTCTTTCTCTTATTTTTAAATAATTTATAATTCCCTTTACTATACCAATAGCAATTCTCTCTTGATAGTTAGCAATATATAGGCGTTTTCTCTCTTTTGGGTTAGACATATAGCCAACCTCTACTAAAATTGCAGGCATCTGAGCTCCTACCAAAACATAAAAAGGTGCTCCTCTTACGCCGTTACCTTTTATACCCTTATATGCACTCTTTAAAGAGCCTAAAATCTCTCTTTGTACATCAATAGCTAACCTATTAGATAGCTGTATTTTAGAGCCAGTAAAAACGGTATTAAGCAATACTTGTTTTGTAGTACTATCCATACTCTTTAAAAGATCAGCATTCTCTTTTGCTGCTACTCTTTTTGCCTTTGCATTTCTAGTTGTTTGCAAAAAATAGGTCTCTACACCATATGCTTTATATATTCTATTTTTATTTGGTGTAGAGTTTGCGTGTATAGATACAAAAAGGTCAGCTTTCGCCTTGTTTGCCTTTTTAATTCTATTTCGTAAACTTATATGCTTATCTCTATATCTTGTCATTTTTACTTTAAAGCCAAGATTTTTAAGTCTTCTATAGACTCTTTTAGAAATTTGTAAAACTAAATCTTTCTCTTTTAAGCCAGCCCACATAGTACCAGGTTTTTTACCGCCATGACCTGGATCTAACATAATAGTATAGCTGTGTTTTAAATTGGCAGAATATGGTGTTTCTACTAACTTTATAGATGTATCAATATCGTTATTTACAAATGAGAATAGCTCTTTTGCAGAGCTTTTGTTACTACTCTTTTTAATGTTCTTCTTAACACTTTTTTTTGTACTTTTTTTTACAATAACAGAGCTTTTAGTTGGTAAAGAGATATAAAATATTGGTTTATCTTTTTGATGATAATTAACCTTATAACTCTTTTTACTATCTATTACAACACGAACAATACTCTTTTTGTACTGCCCTACTCTAACAGATTTTACATTACCTTTTAGCTTTAATACTCTTTTTACTTTTCTATCTAAATAGCAATCTTTAAAATCAAAAAAATACTTTGTAATACCTTTTTTTTTAATTGCACTAGCTTTAAAACTACCATTTTTTAAAGACTCTTTAAACTCTAAAGCTAGAGTAGAGCTATCTACACTTACTCTTTTTAAAAAATTTGCAGCTTCTAAGGTAGTTATAGATGCTACAAAAATAGCAATTAAAAAAATAAATTTACTCACCATTAACTAACTTATCCATTAACTCTTTAACTGTAATTATCTCGTTTAACCTATGCCCATTTGCGCCTGTAAAGAAAAGCCCAGTCTCTAAATTACCATCATATGCGTCGCTTAAAGAGTCTGCAATACAGTAACCAACAACTTTTGCCTCTTCTCCTCTATTACAAGGTGTAACACAGTTTGATATACACTTAATCTTAGGAGCCTCTCCTTTTTCTATTAACTCATGTAATCTAGTTTTAACTCCACGAGCTGGGTACCCAACAGGAGATTTAAATAGTTTAATATCTTCCTCTTTTGCAGCTACTATTACCTCTTTAAAAGCATCGCTAGCATCGCACTCTTTAGTACCAATAAAGCGTGTTCCCATCTGTACACCATTTGCACCTAAAGCTATCATACTATCAATATCGCTCTTGTCCCAAATACCACCAGCAGCAATTACAGGTATATTACCCCAATTTTTTGCCTCTTCTACTATTGGAGGTAAAATTGCCTCTAGCTGATTGGGCTCTAAAAAGCACTCATCGTACTTAAAGCCTTGGTGTCCACCACTTAATGGCCCCTCTACAATTACAGCATCTGGTAGTCGGTTATGAGTCTTTTGCCATCTTTTACATAAAATTTTTAGAGCCTTAGCAGTAGATACAATTGGCACAAGCGCAACATCTGGATACTCTTTTGTAGCCTCTGGCATTGTTAGTGGTAGCCCTGCACCTGTTATAATAATATCCGCACCAGCTTCGCAAGCATCTTTTACTACTCTGTTATAATCACTTTGAGCATACAAAATATTACAAGCTAGTGGTTTATTACCACACAGCTCTCTAGCATTTTGAAAAATCTTAATAAGCGCATCTTTAGAGTAAAAATTCTCTGCCTCGTATGGTCTGCCCTCGCCTAAAACTCTTTTTGAGTATTTACGATTCTCATAAATACCAGTTCCAACAGCACTTATTACTCCTAATCCACCCTCTTTACTAACACTTCCAGCAAGTTGATCCCAAGAGATACCTACACCCATACCTCCTTGAATTATAGGCTTAGATATTTCATATTTTCCTATTTTTATAGATTTAAAACTCATTTTACCCCACCTTTACTTTAGCAAATTTTCTCTTACCAACCTGTAAAATATACTCTCCACTCTCAAGTTTTAGCTGCTCGTTAGTAACCTTTTCTTGGTTAATTCTAACAGCACCTTGTTTAATATCTCTTCTACCTTGGCTAGTAGATGGCTCTAGTTTTGTATCTACAAGTGCCTTACAAATCCAAGTATCTGCCTCTATTGTAAACTCCTCGATATCATCTGGAATCTCTTTTTTCTTAAACAAATTATCAAATGCCTCTTTCGCAGCAAGAGCCTCTTCTTTGCTAGAGAATCTTTGAGTAATCTCTAAAGCAAGCTCCTCTTTAACACTTTTTGGATGCAATGAGCCATCTTCTATACCAGCTTTTAGCTCTTTTATCTCTTCTATAGTTTTACTACTTATAAGGTCGTAATATCTCCACATAAGCTCATCAGAAATCGATAGAATTTTTGCATACATATCTTTTGGCTCATCTTTAAGTGCAATATAGTTACCTAAAGATTTACTCATTTTTTGCACGCCATCAAGGCCTTCTAAAATTGGCATCATAAGTATTGCTTGCTCTTTACCAGTATTGTACGCTCTTTGCAGGTGTCTTCCCATGTGTAAATTAAACTTCTGGTCTGTCCCTCCAAGCTCGATATCTGATTTTAGATATACACTATCGTATCCTTGTAAAAGCGGATACATAAATTCAGATACTGCAATAGATTGCCCACCTTTATATCTTTTTTCAAAGTCGTCTCTCTCTAACATTCTTGCAACATTGTAGTTCATTGCAAGTGCCAAGAGTCCTCTACTTCCTAAATCTTCTAACCATGCAGAGTTAAGGTAAACTTCTGTCTTTTGTGGGTCTAGTACTTTAAAAATCTGCTCTTTATATGTAGCTGCATTTTGCTCTATCTGCTCTTTAGATAAAATCTTTCTTGTCTCGTTTTTACCTGTTGGGTCGCCAATTGTTGCCGTAAAATCGCCAATAATTAGCTGAACCTTAGCACCAAACTTTTGAAATACTGCCATCTTTTGTAAAATTACTACATGCCCTAAGTGAATATCTGGTGCAGTTGGGTCAAGCCCTAACTTAACACTATACTCTTTACCGCTTTTATAATACTCTTTTACAAGTTTTTCAATTCTTTCAAAATCTATTATCTCTGCGGTTGCTCTTTTTATCTCAGCTAATGCTAACTCTACACTCATCTACTCTCCTTAACTTTTATATGCATCTTTTAGTGACCTAAAATCGATTACTTTAAACTTTTTTGAGATTATATCTTTAAAGTTGTAATTATTCTCTGAAGATGTCTCAACTTCTAGTGTACAATACTCTGCTTTGTCACTACTTTTAATGCCTAATTCAATATTTACAATATTTAAATCTAATTTCTCAAACTCTTTTAAAAGCTCTAGCAGTGCACCTTTCTCGTTATGTAGGGCAACTACAACTTTGTATCTAATACTCTTATTTATGTTCCATTTTACAAAAATAGAACTAGTTTGTTTATTAATGAAATTATATGCTTTTTTACATAATTTATGATGAATTACCGCACTACCTCTAATATTAAAAGCAACAATATCGTCTCCTAGCTTTGGATGACAACAAAAATCAAACTCTGCACTCTCAATATGCTTATTTGTGTAAAAAGTGAAATTATTTAACACCTTAACTTGTGGTTTTTTGTAACCTCTTTTTAAAAGCTCCCAAAAACGAACCTCTTTTATATTTCTATATTTTGCAATCAACTTTATTTTTCTCTTTAATACTTCTACATTGTTTACAATTTTTACAATATTATCACTAATATCAAGCTCTTTTACAGCCTCTTCAATCTCTATAATATTGCAGTTAAACATTGTAGCTAAAAGTAAATATGCAACTTTTCTATCTACTTCTCTCTCTCGCTGATTACACATAGAGCGAATACCCTCTTTAGCTCTATTTGTCTTAACAGTATCAACCCAAGTACAGTGTAGTCTTGGCTCTTTATCTGTAACAATTTTTACAATATCGCCACTCTTTAGTTGTGTAAGTAAAGAGCTCTTCTCTTTATTTACAAGTGCACTTGTAGCTAAATCTCCAATCTCAGTATGTACTGCATATGCAAAGTCTAAAACAACAGCACCCTTTGGTAGAGTATACTTATCACCCCTTGGCGAAAATACTACAACCTCTTCACTAAATAGATTTGCCTTAGCAGATTCATAAAAATCAACAATAGATTTATCTTCTTCAGATATTTCGTTAATCCAATCTAACTTAACTTCACCATCTTCACCCTTATATTTCCAGTGTGCTGCAATACCACACTCTGCAACATGGTGCATTTGAAGCGTTCTAATTTGTGCCTCAATAATTGTATCATCAACAAATAGCGTTGTATGTATCGTTCTGTAACCATTATCTTTTGGCAGTGCAATATAGTCTTTAAATCTTGTAATTATTGGTGTATATTTTAAGTGCAAAATACCCAAAGCCCTATAGCAATCTAGTGGTTCTTTTACTACAACTCTAATAGCCAATAGATCTAGCACCTCTTCTATGCTAACGCCTTTTCTTTGCATCTTCATATAAATAGAGTAGTGGTGTTTAACTCTGCCGTCTATTTCAATATCATCTCTATGAAAACCGTTTTTATTTAACAACACCTTAGCATTCTCTATAAAACTATTTAATTTTAAATTCAAATCTTGCTGATGCGAAGTAATATAAGCATCTATTTTTTTATACTCTTTTTGGTAGATATATTTAAAACTAAGATCCTCTAAAAGTCTTTTAATCTTAGACATACCTAACTTATGAGCAATCGGTGTATAAACAACAAGTGTCTCTTCGGATATTCGCTTTTGGCTACTACTTGGCTGCGCATCTAGTGTCATCATATTGTGTAGTCTATCACAAAGTTTTATAATTAGAACTCTGCTGTCTTTAGTAGAGGTTAAAAGCATATTTTTAAAGCTAAGTGCAGATTTTACTAGGCGTTTGTTAGAGTCTGTAATTACTACATTACTGTCTTGAAGCTCTTCTATTTTAGTTAAACCTTTAACTAAAAAAGCTACATCTTCTCCATATCTACTCTCTATATCTTCTAGCGTATATACAGTATCTTCTGCAACATCGTGCAGAAGTGCTGCTATTGCCATAGTTTTATCGCCCGAGGTAGAAGCAACAATAGCTGCTACTAATATTGGGTGTATTACATATGGCTCGCCACTCTTTCTTTTTTGTTCACTATGGGCCTCTATTGCAAAATTAATTGCAGACTCAATAGTGCTGTCTATATCAATTTGTTCACTTAAAATAGCTATTGCTGCTTCAATTGTATTAACTTGAGCAATTAAATCAACTATTTTAGCCACAAACTTAGTTCTCTTTTATAATTTCTAATTTGCCCTCTGCTATTTCAAAAATTGCAATATCAGATGCCTTATCAACTTTAATATCCATATCTACTAGAGGGTCTGCACCTCTTGTTAACTCTTCTGCTCTTTTACCAACAGCTCTTGCTAGTAGGTATCTATCGAAATCGTATCTCTCTAGTGCTTTTGCTGTAATTTGCTCTAATCTCATTATATTTCTCCTTTTATTTAACTATTGAACATAGTGAATAGTCACCTTTAATAATAGAAAGTAAATTGCCCTTTTCGAACATATTACACACTATAATTGGCAGATTATTCTCTTTTGCCAATGCAATTGCAGTATCGTCCATTACTTTAATATGCTCACTAAGAGCTTTATCGTAAGTAATCTCATCTAGCTTTTTAGCATCGTCAAACTTATTTGGGTCTTTATCGTAAACACCATCAACTTTAGTAGCTTTAATTAAAAGTTCTGCACCAATTTCGCTAGCTCTTAGAGTTGCTGCTGTATCTGTAGTAAAGTATGGGTTTCCAGTACCAGCTGCAAATACAACTACCCTACCCTTCTCTAAGTGTCTTCTTGCACGACGAACAATAAAGCTCTCACCAATTTGGTGCATATCTATTGCAGATTGCAATCTACTCTCTACACCAATACTCTCTAGCGCTTCTTGAATAGCAACACCATTAATAACAGTTGCTAGCATACCCATATAGTCACCACTTGTTCTTTTAATAATGCCATCTTGTGCAGCGCTAACGCCTCTAATAATATTTCCGCCACCTACAACAATAGCAACTTCTATACCACTATTTACTAACTCTTTTATCTCATCTGCAATAAATTTTAAAATAGTTGTATCTATTCCATAACCATCTGCACCAGCTAATGCCTCACCCGAGAACTTAACTAAAACTCTTTTAGACATATAAAACCTTTTCTTAGTAAGTTGAACCCTCTAGTAAAACTAGATAGCTACATCCACAAAGTAACTCTTAAAGTATCTACAGCTTTTCTAGTGTAACTCTAGATAAAAACTTAATTTAATAAATACCTAGATTTACTAGAGGATTCAATTACGCAATTATACCAAAAGTGTTTGTAATAGAGCTAAATTTTAATTAATCTCGATGGGTTAATTAGTGCTCCATTTTTTGTAGCTTGAAATATTAGTTTTTTCTTAACTTTACCTATAACTGTACCTTTTTTAACTTTAGAACCTTTCTTTATAAAGGGAGAAAACTTATTTAAATCTGCATATACTGTGTGTAAGCCATTAGAGTGTTTAATAATAATTAACTTCCCAAGCATCGCATTTTTACCCTTAAATACTACCTCGCCATTTAAAACATTATAAACTCTTTTATCATTAGCACGAGATACTATAGTTAAAGAGTCACTATGCGATTTAATTTTGTAAATTGGGTCTATAAATGTTCCAAACTTCTTAACAACTCTTGGCGACTTAAGAGGCGAAATCGTCTTTTGTCCTCTATACTTGTAGATATTATTTGCCATATACGAGCTACCATATTGCTTAATAGCACCTACATTTTTACTGCTGGCATACTTTAAACTTTTAAGTTTTTTTATTCTTCTTTTTAGCTCTAACTCTCTTCTTTTTGCCTCTTTTGCCGCATCTTCTTTTAAAATATTTAACTTTGCAAGTGTTAATCTAATTACCGTTTGCTTCTTAAATATATCTTTTAACTTTTTAGAGTATATCTTTTGCTCACTAGATAGCTTTGCTAAAAGCTTTTGCTTTTGTGCTTTTTTCTTTTTATATATTCTTTTCTTTAGCTGTACACCCTCTATCTTTTTAGCAATTTCTGCTTTTCTTTTAAGTAAATTCTCTCTTAATACTCTCTTTTGTTCAATATTTTTAGATAGCTTTAACAGCTCTTGCTGAGAGTAATCTTTATACCTAGTATATACCTCTTTTAAAACTACACTCTTCTCATCTTTTTGGCCACTTCTGTTTTTTGCAACTACAGTTCCTAACTGTTTAGATAGTCTTTTTGCAAACTCTTGCTTTCTAAGTTCTATATCTTTATCGAGCTCTTTAACCATATTGTCAATTCCCTGTATCTCGGCAATAGACTCTTTATATTTTTTTTGCTCTTGCTGAATATATCCATCTAGCTCTTTTAGTTTTCTATCATATACAGCAATCTCTAACTCTTTTTTACTAATCTTATCTGCAATTTTTTGAAGCTGTTTATTTGTAACAATCTTCTCTTTATTAGTAGTGCTTAAAGAGTTTTTAGACTCTTTTATTTTATTAAAAAGCTCTTTTGGAGACGACGCATTAACAACTGTTAAAATAGCTAAAGTATATAAAAAAACTCTAATCATCCCTCTGGAACCTCGCTAGATTTTACTGCAACTATAAATACTGATATAGACACAATAACAATAGCAGTAAATAGCATAATTACAAAATCAGAAACATTAATTAATAGATGCTGATTGTCTCTAATAAAGTCAATATCTGTGCTTGTACTCCAAGTTGATTTTATGTAAATAAATATAACAATATTTAATATAGTTGCAATAATTGCATCTATAAATGCAATCTTAAATAATATTCCACTTCTTAGCATAATAGGTGCACCAAAAATTTCCATAATTAACATACGACTTTTGTGTGCTAACTGCCACACTTCCATCTGCTTAATAACTAAGAATATACTAACAATAAATAGCATAATTACAAAGATATTTAAAATTATCTTTACAAGCCTAAACATTGTATGTTTAGAGTGATAATTCTCTCCAAAAATCTCTACATTTAGCGTACCATCAATAGATTTTAACTGCTTTTGTACATCTTTTAACTCATCTAGCGATAAATAGCTAGTTAAGTGCACTCTATAAAAGAAGGGTAAATCTTTTAATATAGCAACCATAGCAGTATCTTGCATATCCGAAGTTACCTCTTTTGCGATATCTTCTCTATTCATTACCTCTATACTATCAATCTTATCGCTTACACCTCTTGCTATTGGTGTTGTAATCTCTTTTTTACTTACAACTAAAATTGCATACTCATCTTTTAACTTCTGCTCATAGTTAGTTGTAACACGGTTAAATATTAATATAAACTCTATTCCTATTAACATTGCCATTAGTGGCAAAATAAACATTAAATGATCTTTAATGGACTTCATGTACGCCTCCATTTTCTATAATAAAGTGACGATAAGCTATATTAAATATAGAAGGAATCTTATGCGTTACAACAATAACAGTTGCATTTAACTGATCGCAAGCATTCTCTAGTAAATCCCACACAACGCCAGATGAGAACTCATCTAGGTTACCTGTTGGCTCATCTGCCAATATTAAAAATGGGTTTTTAGAGAGTGCTCTTGCCACACCAACACGCTGTTGCTCACCACCACTTAGCTCTAGAGGGTACTTATTGGCATACTCGCTTAGCTTAACATGTGATAGTAGCTTCTCTGCTTGCACTTTTTGTACATCTAGGCTATATCCTGTAATTATTAGTGGTAAAACAACATTTTTCTCTACTGTCCACTCGTTAATTAGCTTATAGTCTTGAAAAATTATTCCAATATTTCTTCTTAGTTGCAGAAGCTGAGCTTTTTTTATCTTTTTCATATCTAACCCACCAATACTTAAAAGACCATCGTGTGGTTTAATTTGTCCATACATAGACTTTAATAGAGTAGATTTACCACTACCACTAGGACCTGTAATAAATACAAATTCGCCCTGCTCTATCGAGAATGTAACACCATTTATAATGATATTTTTACCCTTCTCATACGCTAAAGTTAAATTCTCTGCCGAAATTACACTAGCCATTTAGTACCTCTTTTATTAAATTATGCGCTTTTAAATTAACTAAACTCTTAACTGGATTAGATGGCAAATAACTACACTTACCATCTACTACTGCTATTATTTTCTTCTCTGGTATATTAAAACTACCAAAAGAGCACTCTACAACAAAACCTCTATCCATCTCGTATCTCTTACCAAAATGTACAAAAAAGTCATCTTTAACTAAACTCTCTTTTGGTAAATCTACACTGTTATCTACACTACTAAAAGTAAAATCTATATCTAAAGTTTTCTCTTTAGACTCCTCTAGAGCATCTACAACTAATGTGTAGATATTTTTATTCATTCTTCTCCAGCGCTCTTCGTATTTGCTAATTACCTCTATATCGATATTCTTTTTAACACTAAAACTGGCAACTTTTGTTGAGCTAAATACCTCTAAAGCGTAACTATAGTAGTTCTCGCTATCAGTTCTAAGCTCTAAATATGCACCCTTTTTTAGCGTTCTTAAAGACTCTCTTAAAAAGAATTCGCTAATAACCCTACGGTGTGGCTTCTTGTCCCAAGGAACAGGAAAGTGTACATATATTGTATCCAAAATATTCGAAGGAAGCATCTCTAATAACAATCTGGCATCATAATTTAAAACTAAGATATTTTTTATACCTTGCAAATTAATCTGCTTTAAGAGCTGACTAATAGATGGTGTATGAATCTCTATGCCTATAAAGAGCGTATCTGGTTCCTCTTTTGCTCTATAAAGCAAATGCCTAGCACTTCCAAAACCTACCTCTACCTTAACCTTAGAGTACTCGCTACTAAAATTATAAAAATCCTCTATTCCTTTTTGCGCCCAGTGTGCAACCTTTGGCTTATATGGCTTTACATTTGTGTTAGAGTGCGTAACTTTTAAATTAAACTCTTTTGCAAATTTATTTAAAATATCTTTTATAATAGAGCTATCAGATATTTTGGTTATCTTATTTGGCTTAACTAAATATTCGCTCTTTTTATTAATAATATCTAAAAATAGTCTTATGCCATCATAATTTACTAAAATCATACTATTGCTACCTAATGTGGCAATATGCTCAATAAAACCATCGCTATTACTGCTTAAAATATCTTTATTAAATGGTTCTACTTTAATGTGTGGCATACTATTTTACCTCTACTTTAATCTCTTTGCCATTATACGATGTTAAACCCAAAGCGTCACTAGCAAATACTCTATAATCACATGTAAAGCCTCTCTCGGCTCTTGTGTCTATATACTCTGGATACAATCTGCCTTTAACCTTATCTAAGTAGTGCCACTTATTATCTCTAGAGCACTTTCTTTGTATTATATATCCGCTAACTGTTGGCTCAGAATTTGGTACCCAAAGTAGCTTTACAACACCTCTATCTACAAGCTTAGCACTTACAAACTTTACAGCCTTGTATGGAGCTTTACTCTTAATTGCAACAATATCACCATGTGCAGACTCGCTAAGCCCTGCAAATGTTGTAAATGTATAAAAATAGTTAACACCAGGCTTTACAGTAGTATCTACATAGTGCGTTGCATATCTAGTACCAACTGAATCTATCTTAATATATGTTTGGTTTACACCCTTTTTTGCAACAGCTCTATATATATTTACACCCTGAACATTTTGAAACTTCGCTAAAGAGCTCCACTCAAACCCAATACCACTTCTATCTACAACACTCTTAACCGATGCTACTTTTGGTAAAGATAAATCAGTAAAAAAAGCCTCTGCACAACTAAACAGTAGTGAAGCTAGTATCAATATCTTTAAAGTACTCTTTAATGTTATCAATTTTAAAACTCTCATTATCTACTCCTTCACAAAATTTTTTATCTATATACTCTCTCATATCTTTAAACAAAGGAGCTTTAACCTCTGTTAACTCTTTGGTTCTTGGGTGTATAAAATATAGTAAATAGGCGTGCAAAAATATTCTATGGTTGTGCTTAACACTCTTTGGTGCATATACACTATCGCCTAATATATATCTATTTAAAACACCCAAATGCACTCTAATTTGATGCGTTCTTCCACTATAAAGCTTTGCTGCTATTAGCTCTAAATCATCTTTAGAGTGCATCTTTGCAAATGCTGTTTTTGCCTCTTTACCGCCATCTACAATGGCCATCTTTAATCTATTTTTAGGGTTTCTTGCAATTGGTCTATTTACAACTACACTCTCCTTTAGCGGATAGTTAATTACGCTTAAATAGTATCTTCCCATGCTTCTATCTTGTAGCTGCTTACTTAAAGCTTCGTGAGCAAAATTGCTCTTAGCAACTAACAAAGCACCACTTGTATCTTTATCTAAGCGGTGTACAATGCCATTTCGCTCCTCTCCACTTATTGTAGATAGACGAATCTCTTTTTTTCTTAGCCAATCAACAAGTGTTGGCTCTTTTACCGATGGCGCTGGGTGTACAACTAAAGATGTTGGCTTGTTTATAACTAAAACATCATCATCTTCGTATAGTATCTCTATGTCTATATCAATCTCTCTATGCTCTTGTTTTGGAGCCTCTTTAAAACTATACTCTACTTTAGACTCTGGCACTAACTTAAAAGATGCTTTTGTAACAACTTTACCATCTACAACTACTAAAGAGTCTTTTATAAGTTTCTCAACCTGATTACGGCTAACTCCAATATGTAACGATAGAAGTTTATCTAATCTGCCACTACTATTAGCTATAAATATACCACTACTCATTACAATCTCCAATCTTAAATTGTATTAGCCCTATATACTAAAGCATAATACAAATTTAGGATAATATTTACATATAAAGAATAACACAAATTTGATTAATTATATATTAAAAAATATGTAAGTTTTTAAGAATTAAAGAAGATTTCTATAATAGAGCGTGCTTCGTTAACATCTGTAACCCTATTAACTCTATCTCTAAATGCAGATGCACCACTATATCCATATTTCGAGTAAGTATGAAGATGCTTTCTAAATAACACTACTCCATACTCTCCATAAAAGTTAATCATCTGCTCAAAATGCTCTAACACTACTTGTGCTATTAGCTCTTTTGTAACATACTCCATATCATCTTTTATCTCTTTAAATATCCATGGTCTGCCAACTGCACCTCGACCAATCATAATACCATCACATTTAGTGTGCTCTAGAACCCACTTAGCCTTTTTACTAGAGTCTATATCGCCATTTGCAATAACTGGTATATTAACTAAATCCTTAATCTGAGCAATCGCATCATAATCAACTGGTGCTTTAAACTTGCCACTTCTAGTTCTGCCATGAACCGCAATAAAATCTGCTCCACTATCTTCGCAAACTTTTGCAATCTCTAAGTGGTTCTTACTTGCAAATCCTAGCCTAATCTTAACAGATGTGTACTCTTTATTAGAGTATTTTTTTATAGTCTCTATAGCTTTAGACATCTTTTTTAAATCGGTTAAAAGTGCACTTCCTTGCAAGTTATTTACAACTTTAGGCACAGGGCAGCCACAATTTAAATCTATAATATCTACACCATCTTCTGTGTTTATAATATCAACAGCTCTTTTTATAATCTCTGGGTCACTACCAGCAATCTGAATAGAATACGGAGTCTCAAGAGGAGACTTCTCAAGCATTTTAAAAGTTTTTTTACTATTGTAAGCGAGTGCATTAGAGCTAATCATCTCGCTTACTGTAACATCTACACCAAATTTCTTCGCAACGCTTCTAAATGGTAAATCTGTTAAACCCGCAAGGGGAGCTAAAAAGTATATAGGCTTACTAAAGTCTAAACTCATCTACAAATATTATCGCCTGTTACAACATCATCAATTTTATAGTTATATTTACTCTTCTTTAAAGCATAAAATGCTCTTAATGCTCTATACTCCTCTTCGCTACTCTCTTCTAGTATATCTTTTACTTTGTCTAACATTTCGTATTTAAATAGTAAATAGATATAACTAGCAGTTGCATCATCATCACTTTGAGATAAATCTTTAAATAGAGCTAAGTTATCATCTGGGTTAAACTTAGCAAGTGCAACTTTTGCAACACTATGGTACTCTTTACAATCTAAATCGTATTCAGAGATAAAACTCTTTAACATATCAATATTTAAACCAAGATCTTCGCTACTATTAGCTACTCTATCAAGTAGTTTAAAGAATCTCTCTTTACCTAAATCTTTTGCATACTTTTTTAGTGTAAATAGATTTTGTGTATCAACTACTCTATCAAGTGCAACTTCTACTAAAGAGTCGCTATACTTATCTTTAAAGTCAATTACCTTTAAGGCAAAAGATGGATCACTATCTATATGGTTAAAGTTGTTCTTTTGAATAATAGGGTTTGAATCAGATAAATGTTTAGCAAATTTTTGACTCTTTAAATCAACATACTCTCCACTATTTATTTTAGTAACTACCTTAGCAGCATCTTTAATCTTAATTGGTAAATTTGCAGATTCTAAACTATTTGGTGTTAATATCGATTCACTAAGTAGTGACGCAGAATTTCTCATATCATCATTAGCAAAACTTACAGCTGTTGGCTCTGCAATTAAAGACCAATACACACTATCTTCTAACTTTTTAGCATCTGCTCTTAACTTTCTAATATTAAAAAAGTTTTTAGTACTATAAAACGCCATGTGTAAAATTGAAAATAGTGCTAAAATTGCCACTGGCAATGCCATCCAAACTGCAATCGGTAGCTTAGGTAAATGTATTCCAAAAACATCAAATGCAAATGTTGAGGGGTTAACCATATATGTTGAAATAGCAGTTGCAATTACAAATAGTAATGCAAATACTATATATAAACCAATTTTCATAGTAAATCCTTTTGTATTAATTAACGACTACTCTCTTCTTTCTCATTTATCTCTCTACAAGATATACAAAATTTAGCAAATGGCTTAACTTTTAATCTCTCGATATCAATCTCATCTTCGCACATTTCACAAATTCCGTAATCGCCATTTGCTATTTTATCTAAAGCTAACTCAATTTCTTCTAATTTTTTCATCTGATTAGCAATTAAAGTGTCATCTATAGCGCTATCGTTAAGCAGTACAGCATAATCACCCTCATCTGTTGGCGATTGATTTCTCATTAAATTAATCTCTTCTTCTGCTTTAGTAATGTTACTTTTTATATTATTAGCCATCTCAACTAACTCAGCTTTTAATGCTTCTATTCCTTTTACTCTTTCCATTTTATCCTCTACTATTTATGATATGGATGATTATTTACTATCGTAAGTCCTCTGTAAATTTGCTCCATTAACACTAACTTCACCAATTTATGTGATAGCGTAATTCTACCAAAAGAAACTGATAAATCGCACCTTTTAATAAAATCTTTATTAAATCCGTATGCTCCACCTATAAAAAATGTAACTTTAGTGCCTCTTTGAAAAATTTTAGAAAACTCTACACTATCTACCTCTTTTGCACTTGGGTCTAAAACTACAGTATAACCATTTAGGTGTGGCTCAAACGCTTTTGCATACTCATTTGGTGCTAAGTGTGGCGAAAAATCTTGCACTTTAGCTATTTGATTATTAAAAATATCAATCTGTTCAACCTTTGCAAACTGTCTTGATATCTTAATATAGTGCTCTATTAAAGGAGAATAAAGCTCCTTTTTTCCTTTTTTATCTATTGTACAAACTTTAATCTGCATAATTTATCTCTTTATAAAAGTTATCTACTAACTCATTAGATTTTATAACTCTACCTAAATAGCTATTAAAGTCGCTTCTATTATAATCTACTCTTAAGAGCTTTGGCTCAATAGCTCTAGATATTGCTACATACAGCTGGCTTGGGGCAAAAAGCCAATCTAAATTACACACCAAAGCCTCTAAGCTCATACCCTGCGATTTATGTATAGTAATTGCATATGCTAATTTAATTGGAAACTGCGAAAGTGTAGCAACTGGCTTAGACTCTAGCGTGTCGCTATCTAGCTCAAGTAGCTCAAAGTCGTGTTCATAAACCTTTATATCTTTGCCTTTACTTCTAATAGTTATAGAGTCATCATCAAAAGATACCACAACTCCTCTTTGTCCATTTACAAACTTACCCCACTTATTAATTGTAAAAATAACTGGAGCACCAACCTTTAGATGTAAAGAGTTAATAACAGGTAAAGCCTTACTCCAAGTCTCTACTCTTCTATCGTCTATATCTTTAATCTTCTTTATGTTCCAAAAAAATAGAGCCTCTTCGCCATTAAGCTTATTTAGCTTTTGCATATTCATCTCTTCAACTTCTGCATTTCTGCCAAAAAGATATGTTGGCTCTATATCTTTAGGGAAATTAGTATCTCTTAAACTACTTAAATAGCTCTTAACTTCGCTATCGCAAACACCCTCTCTAACTTTAGATAAAATATCTATAAAGTTAGCATCACTTGTTCTTTTAACTTCATCTAGAACAATTGGCTTAAAATCTAGTCTAAGCCAAGCACTACTCTCAAAAGCGTAAATCTCTTCTTTAAAAAGTCTATCTTTATTATTGCTTTTCTTTATTGGTGGTAGCTGATAAAAGTCTCCAACTACCATAATTTTACCTCTATAGTTTAAAGTGCTTAGCCTATAATAGACCATATCCATAAGTTGCGCCGAGACCATACTTATTTCGTCTATTACAATTAAATCTACCTCTTTTAAAATCTTTTTTAACTCGGTTATTCTACTCCTGCTTCTTTTATCGCTATTTTTTAGCTCATCTAAGTTAGATGCAATACCAAAAATAAAAAAGCTATGTAGAGTATATCCACCAATATTTACAGCACTAATACCTGTACTTCCAAGTGGTATAACATTTTTACCTATATCGTTATATTGCTCTATTATCTTGTTAGTTAAGTAGCTCTTGCCAACACCAGCGCCACCGCTTAAAAATATATTAAAATTTTGTAAATATTTGTATAATTTAGAATCAGTCATTAAAAAGAGTTTAAAAGAAGTAAATCAAAAGCCAAAAGAGGCGACGGCTTACGCCATCTGCTTAGCAACTTCTGCTGCGAAGTCCTCTTCTACTTTTTCTACACCCTCACCAAGTTCAAATCTTACATACTCGCTAAGTTCTGCACCATCTGCGTTGCTTTTTAAATACTCTGCAACTGTTACTTTATCGTCCATAACAAATTTTTGGTTATCTAGAGTGTTATCTTGAAGGAATCTTTTAATCTTACCAGGAAGAATCTTCTCTAAGATAGCCTCTGGTTTACCCTCTTTAATTAATTGCTCTTTTGCAATCTCTTTCTCTTTTTCGATAACATCACTAGGAACTGCAGCTTCGTTTATGTAGCTTGGGTTCATAGCCGCTGCGTGCATTGCGATATTTTTAAGAGAATCTTCTGCACCAGCTTTATTAGCTGCAACAATAACACCAACTTTTCCGTTAGCGTGTACATATGTACCAACAGAACCATCAGTTACTACTTTTGCATATCTTCTAACTACTAAGTTCTCGCCAATTGTAGCAATTTGAAGTGCTAAATAATCAGCAAATGGTTGACCACCAATTTCGCTAGCATTAACCTCTTCTACTGTATTAAAGTCGTTAGCCATAACATGATCTACAACTTCTGCAACAAAAGATTGGAATTTTTCGTTTTTAGCAACAAAGTCAGTTTGAGAGTTAATCTCAATCATAACAGCTTTATTACCATTAACTTTAATAGCAAGAGTTCCCTCTGCTGCTACTTTGTCTGCTTTTTTAGCTGCAGCACCAAGACCCTTTTTTCTTAGCCACTCTACTGCTGCTTCCATATCTCCATCTGTTGCTGATAGTGCTTGCTTACAATCCATCATACCAGCATCTGTCATCTCTCTAAGTTTTTTAATATCTTTTGGTCCAAAATTTGCCATAATCTCTCCTTAGTTGCTAGCTAATTCTTTAGCTTCTGCTATAGCTTCTTCTTTAACTTTATTACTTTTAGCTTCCTCTTCGCTCATAGCTGCAATTTGTGCATAAGTTGTAATTCCAGCATCATAAAGCTTCTCTTGACCTTTTGGTCCGATACCTGTTAATTTAGTTAAATCATCAGCACTACTTTGAGCCTCTTCTTTAGCTTCTTGCGCAATCTCTTCTTTAACTTCTGCAACTTCTTCTTTGCTTACATTTGCAGCTTCTGCAGCCTCTTGCGAGATACCAGCAGTCTCTAACTCGCCATCTTCACCTTCATTCTCAGAAGCTAAAGCTCTACCTTCGATAATAGCATCTGCCATCTCTCTACAGAATAGGTTAATAGATCTAATAGCATCATCGTTACCTGGAATTGGGTAATCAATTAAATCTGGATCACAGTTTGTATCTAGTGGTGCAACAATCTTCATACCCATTCTTCTTGCTTCTTTAATAGCAATATGTTCTTTAACAGCATCGATTACAAATAAGATATCTGGAGTCTTCTCTAGGTTTCTGTAACCCTCTAGGTACTTTAATAGTTTCTCTTTTTTTCTCTTAAGCATTAAAGCTTCTTTTTTAGTAAGAAGATCAATTTGACCATTCTCTTCCATTTGCTCAATAATTTCTAGTTTTCTAATAGACTTTTTAATAGTTGGATAGTTTGTTAACATACCACCTAACCATCTTGTAGCAATATATGGCATATTACAACGCTCAGCATGCTCTTTAATAGCATTTCTAGCTTGCTTTTTAGTACCAACAAATAGTACTGTTTTACCCTCTGCAGCTGCATCTCTTACTACATTATATGTATATTTAAAATATCTAAGAGTCTTTTGTAAGTCAATAATATAGATATTCTTTCTCTCACCAAAAATAAACTTTTTCATTTTTGGATTCCATCTTCTTGTTTGGTGTCCGAAGTGTACACCACACTCTAATAAGTCTTTCATTGTTACCATAGGTAATCTCCTTGTAAATAATTGTTTTTTAGGTTTAAACCTCTGCAGCCCTTAACGCCAAGCGCAACCTATTCAAGGATTAACTGCATGTGTCTTTTCTGAATCCTCAGATTTAGACCGCGCATATTATACCCAAAATAAATTAAAAAAAGTTAAGAAAAATCTATTAAAAAAAGGTGTTTTAAGAATTTGTTATAAATAAAGATAGTAAGAGTTAAGAATATTAGTAAAAAGAGGTAAATTAACCTCTTCTTCCTCTGCTACTTCCGCCCCTGTTGCTATTAGAGTTTCTGCCTCTAGAAGAGTTACTACGGCGTCTGCCATTTCCACCTCTTCCTCTGTTGCGTCCTCTACTAGAACCTCTGTCGTCTTTTGCATTTTTAAGTAATCTCTTTATATCCTCTAAGCTCTTACCTATGTTATCTTTACCTTTAATTTCGTTATTACTAGATAGTAAAGATGCTAACTTAAGTGCAATAGTAGATATATCAAAGCCCTCTTTTAGTTTATTTACAAGCTCCATTCCATTGTCTGTTACTTCGCAATCTATAATTTTCTGAATCGCTTCGCCACTCTTAAGTGCCTCTATATCGCTAATTCTAGGAACAACTTTGCTCTCTATTGTACTACCAACACTTTTTTGAATCTTCTGCAACGCTCTAAATTCGCTAGGTGTAACAATAGATATTGCAACACCATCTTTACCAGCACGCCCAGTTCTACCAATTCTATGTACATAACTTTGCGAATCAAAAGGAATATGGTAGTTAAATACATGGCTTACATCGTTTACATCAAGCCCTCTTGCTGCTACATCTGTTGCAATTAAAATATCTAAAGCACCCTTTTTAAAGTCTCTAATAGTCTGCTCACGCTCTCTTTGGCTCATATCACCATGTAGTCCGTTACACTTATAACCTTGCGAATTTAAAAATGTACTTAGTCTATCTACTTCTCTTCTCATACGGCAAAATATAATGCTCTTATTTGGATTATAAAAATCAATTAAACGAATAAGTGCATCATCTTTTTCACGCTCGTCAACAACATAATACTCTTGAGCGATATTAGCATTAGTAACTTCGCTTTTTGTAATAGAAATACTCTTAGGATCTTTTAAAATCTTTTGTGCAAGAGCTTTAATCTCTTTAGACATAGTTGCAGAAAATAGTAGTGTCTGCTGCTCTCCATTAAGGTAGCTAAATATCTTTTGAATATCATCTAAAAAGCCCATATCTAGCATCTCATCAGCTTCGTCTAAAATTACAACACTAGGGTTAAGCTTAATTCTTTTACTATCTAATAAATCTATTAATCTACCAGGAGTTGCAACTACAACAGATGCGCTCTTAATATGCTCTATTTGTCTATTATAAGGTGTACCGCCATAAACAGTAGCACTCTTAATTCCAAGCTCTTTACCAAATCTATATACCTCATCACTAACTTGCATTGCAAGCTCTCTAGTTGGAGTAATAATTAAAGCTTCAACGCCTTTATTTAGCTCCATATTATTTAAAACTGGTAATGCAAATGCTGCTGTTTTTCCTGTACCTGTGTGGGCTTGACCAATTAAGTCATTACCTTCTAAAATAAGTGGTATAGCCTCTTTTTGTATTGGGCTTGGCTCTTTAAATCCTGCTTTTTTAATAGCTTCTGCTAACTCTGGTTTAAAATTAAAATCTTCAAATTTCATAAATCTTCTTTGTTTTTTATTTATTGTATTGCGTCTACTACAAACTTGGCTCTTGCCAAACTCTCTTAACACAACACTAAATAAATAGAAGGGGTTACTAGAAAGTCAAAATAGATTGTAGCCAAAGCTAAAACAATTAGCGCGATTATAGCCAAATAAGCTTTTATACATATTAATATAAGAAAATAGTACTTCTTTAGATATTATTTGCTACTAAAATGAACAAGTTTAAATCTATCTCCCATAATTGTTGGCGCAATTAGTGTTTTAACTCTATCTACCTGAGCCATATAATTAGCCTTAGTTGCTACCTTATGATACTGCTCTAAAATATCAGTAATTCCAAATCTAACAAGCGCTCTAGCTTGTGTCTCATACACCTCTAATTTAGCACCAGCTTCTACAAAACTATCTATTACATGATTAAAATTAACATCATAAGTTATATCGCTTTTTTTATAGTGCTCTTGCAATTTTAAATATTCGTCAAATATTGGTAGTGTCGAGTGCCTTGTATAAACCCTTGCAGAAAAATCATTTCTAACATACTTTTCGCCATAATCAAACGACAAAAACTCAAACCTCTTTGCACTATTTACAATATCTTTTGCAAAATCTTCGTACCCAACAGCAATCTCTCCAGTTTTTAAACTATGCTTTTTAGCAAACTCCAAATGCTTACTATCTGCCTCTTTCCACTCTATTTTAAAGTTATTAACCTCTGCAATCTTACCATCTTTATATAGCTCACAAGCAAATGCATCAAAAATCTCGTTAGATATAAAAAATGCACTATCTACTTTTAAATCTTTTAGGCTCTTATAAAACTTTATCTCCACAGCATCGCCAAAGTTTTGGTTAAAATACTCTTTTTGCGCCTTAATTACAGCATCTTGGCGCTCTATAATAATAAACTCCATACTATCTAAAAGCGTGCTATCTTTGCTATATAACCAGCTAATCATATCGCCCATCATAAACCCCTGATGTGCCCCAATCTCTACAAGTGCAACACCTCTATCTAGCGATTTATCACTAATTTTATCGTACAAAAAGTTGGCAATACTAGCCCCAAAAAAAGCGCTTGTACTTACTGCTGTAAAAAAATCTCCATCTTTACCAATTGCTTTAAAACTCTTATAGTAGCCATCTTCTCCATAAAGCCACTCGTTCATAAAACTGCTAAAGCGCATTACTCTACCCTCTCGTATAACTTTAGTATCTCTAAGCTCTTATCAATCTTATAGATTTTACTATCTAATCTTTTTATATTTAGCGAGTTAGTAAGTAGTCTTACATCATCTATACTCTTTTGCCCTGCTCTATATAGATTTTTCGTACTCTTTAAAATTCGCCCATACCCTCTTGCCTCTTTGCGTGCAAGTGCAATTTTCTTATCTATTAGCCTAACTCTTTTAACAATTGCATCATAAGTTGCATCTTGCGCTATAGAGCTATTTTTAACCTTAATTGCCGAGATAATACTATCTAGCTTTGCAATCTCTAGCTCGTTGCCAACATTTACAGATAGTGGCATACTAACCTTTAAAGAGTAGTTAGTAAACGCATCTTTAGAACGAGGTGTTGGCGCTTTAGACATTTTACTATACCTAGCACCCACACTTATAGTTGGTAAATATTTACTTCTAATTACTTTAGCATAATACTTACTACTTCTAGCCTTAGCCTTTGCAACTTTTAAGTCTGCATTTCTACTTAAGAACTCATCTTTACTTAGCAATCTTAGCTTTGGCAACTTAGCATTTTTTAAACTGCTATTTCCAATCTTTTTATACTCAGACTTTAAAGTAAGTAAATTAGACTCTAAATTTAAAAGTGCAATTTGCGCTTCGTCTATCTTTACAAAAGCGTTATCTAAAACTACGCTATCAACCAAGCCTGCACCAAAAAGCTCTTGCGCTCGTTTTGCCTCTATTTTTGCATTTTTAACTTGCAGTTTTAACTTTGCAATCGAAAGCTTAATTTGTTTAATTTGAAACAGCAATCCAACCGCACTAGAGCTTAGCTTAGAGCGCTCTTTTTTAGCAGAAAGTGTTGCTAAATTTTTATTACTATTAGCATAGATAATTCCATAAAATATTCCGCCACTCTTAAATATTGGCTGATCTATTCCAATAGAGTACACACTCTTTGGGCTCCAGCTACCCTCTATTTGGTTATTCCAGCTTCGCTCATAACTTAAAACCAAAGGCGACACCCAACTAAGAAAGTTAAAGTCTCCTTGCTTTAGGCTCTTTTTAACTTCGGTATCAAATAGCTCTTTATAGCTTTGGCTTAAGTAACTATCTAACTCGTTAGCAAATAAAGAGCACCCAACAAGCCCAAGTAATAGTAGCTTTTTCATTAAGCCTCTATCTCTTTTAAGATGCTTTTTAATCTCTTAAAGCCCTCTGCTATTTCGCTATTTGTTATAGTTAAAGGTGGTAAAAATCTTACAGTATCTCTACCTGCTTTTAGCAAAATTAGCCCACTCTCAAATGCTTTTTTTACAACTTGCGTCTGAATATCGCTACTCTTTGCTCTAAGCCCTCTCATAAGCCCAAGCCCAACGCTCTTATCAAATAAGTTTGGATATTGCTTTGCAACCTCTCTTAGCTCTTTATCAAACAGTTCTACTCTTTTTTTAATCTCTTTATTTGCATACTCTTTCTCTAAAATATCCACAACACATAGTGCCCCTCTTGTAGATAAATAGTTACCTCCAAAAGTAGAACCATGATCTCCTGGCTCGAATATATCTTTTAAATTAGTCATCACCGCACCAATTGGCAAGCCACCACCAAGTCCTTTTGCTAATGTAATAATATCTGGCTCTATTTTGTAGTAGTTACTTGCTAAAAACTCGCCACTTCTGTAAACTCCGGTTTGCACTTCATCTACAATTAAAAGCAATCCCTTCTCTTTTAGGCTTTTTGCTAGCTCTTTAATCTGCTCTTTATCAAACGGCTCTACTCCACCCTCGCCTTGCACTAGCTCTATCATAACTGCAACTGTCTGCTCATCTATGCTTTTATAAACATCTTCAATTGTGCTAACATGCTTAAAGCCATCAGGATATGGCGAAAAGTTAGGTGTGTGCATCTTCTCTTGCCCTGTTGCCTTTACAGTTGTAATTGTTCTACCATGAAACGAGTGCTCAAGTGTAATTATTTTGTATCTTTTTTTATCAAAGTTAGTCTGCCCATACTTTCTAGCAATCTTAAGCGCACCTTCGTTTGCCTCGGCACCACTGTTTGCAAAGAAAACTCTCATATCATAACCGCTAAGCTCTACAACTCTTTTAGCTAGTAGCGCTTGTGGCTCTATAACCCAAAGGTTAGACACATGCAGCAAATTACTAGCCTGCTTGCAAATTGCATTAGTTAACTCTTTATTGCCATGTCCAACACTACAAACCCCAATACCACTTGCAAAATCTATATACTCTTTATTATCATCGCTATAAAGCTTAGCACCCTCGCCTTTTACAAAATTAACATACTCTCGCCCATAAGAGTGTAATACAAAATCTCTATCTATACTTTCTATATTCATACCTATTCCTCGTATAACAAATTAGCTAATTATATCAATTTTTAATAAATTTGTTACAATTGCATAAAAATTTCGGAGTCTGCATGCTAAAAAATATCGACAGAGGCATACTTTTAATGGTACTAGCCTCGTTTACATTTGCCTTTATGGGTGGTTTTGTAAAACTATTAGGGCAATCCCTGCCACCAGTAGAAATAACCTTTTTTAGAAACATCTTTGGCGTAGCAATTATCTTAAGTGCTCTTTGGCACACCCCAACTACAAGCAAAGGTGGCAAACCACTACTACTATTTTTTAGAGGCTTTATTGGCTTTTTAGCCCTGCTTGCATACTTTTACGATATGGCGTACATTCCACTAGGCGAGGCAGTAACA
>CAZFCZ010000083.1:0-13215 GCA_964517485.1 uncultured Nitratifractor sp.
AAAGATGCGAGATTAAACGAACTTTTAAATAGCGAAAAAAGTAAAATTTCTGAGCTTACTACAAGTTTAGCAAATGTTGCATCTATGACCAAACAAGAGGCTAAGGAGATGCTTTTAGAGATTCATAAAAAAGAGATAGAAGGCGACTTAGCTAAGCAATCTAGAAAAATGATTACCAAAGCAAAAGAAGATAGCGATAAGCTTGCAAACTATATGCTTGCGGTTGCAGTTGCTAGATATGCAGGTGAATTTGCGGGCGAGAGACTTATAAATACAGTAACACTACCAAGCGATGAGCATAAAGGTAGAATTATTGGTAAAGAAGGGCGTAACATTAAGGCGCTAGAGCAACTACTTGGTGTAGATATTATTGTAGATGACACACCAGGTATAATATTAGTTAGTAACTTTAACTTATACCGTAGGGCAATTGCAACCGAAGTTATTAAAAGACTTGTAGATGATGGGCGTATTCACCCTGGTAAGATAGAAGAGATACACCAAAAAGTTCAAGAAGAGTTTGAAAAAAAGATTTACGACGACGGAGAAAAAGTTGTTGTAGATTTAGGTTTATACCCGATGCATGATGAGCTTATTAAATTAATTGGTAGGCTAAAGTACAGAGCAAGCTATGGGCAAAATGTGCTGTTACACTCTTTGGAGGTTGCTAGACTTTCTAAATCTTTAGCAGCTGAAATGGGAGGCGACGAAAAACTAGCACTTAGAGCTGGCTTGCTACACGATATTGGTAAAGCACTAACGCAAGATTTCGACGGCAGCCATGTAGAGCTAGGTGCAGAGCTTTGTAAAAAGTACAACGAAGACCCAATTGTAATTAATGCAATTAACGCACACCACGGTAACGAAGATCCAAAAAGTGTAGAGGCAGCTGCAGTTTGTGCAGCAGATACACTTAGTGCTGCAAGACCAGGTGCAAGACGCGAAGTTTTAGAGAGCTTTACAAAAAGAGTAAAAGAGCTAGAGTCTATTGCCCTTAGCCACAAAGGTGTTATGCAAGCGTATGCAATTAATGGAGGTAGAGAAATTAGAGTCTTTATAGACTCTATGGAGGTTAATGATGACGAATTAACTCTATTAACATACAATATTGCTAAAGATATAGAGCAAAAAATGAACTTCCCTGGTGTTATTAAGGTTAATGCAATCAGAGAGACAAAAGCGGTTGAATTCGCAAAATAAAAGGAGAAAAAATGAAAAAATTAATAATGGCAGCACTATTTTTAGTAACACTACTAAATGCAAATGTTATCTTAGATACAAACTATGGTAAGGTAGAGTTAAAACTATTTAAAACTAAAGCACCACTAGCGGTAGAGAACTTTACTAAGCTTGTAGAGAAGGGTTATTATAATGGCATTATATTTCACCGTGTAATTAAAGGTTTTATGATACAAGGTGGCGATCCTACAGGTACAGGAACAGGTGGTAGTTCTATTTGGGGTAAAGAGTTTAAAAATGAGTATGCACCAAATTTAATTTTTAATAAGCCATATCTTTTAGCAATGGCAAACCATGGACCAGATACAAACGGAAGCCAGTTTTTTATTACAGTTGCTAAAACACCTTGGTTAAATGGCGGCTATACAATTTTTGGCGAGGTTGTAAAAGGTAAAGAGATAGTAGAAAAAATTAGTCATGTAAAAGTTACTAAACCAGGTGATAGACCAGTTAATAAAGTAGTAATTAAAAAAGCTTATATTAAGTAGATGAATTTAGATAGCATAAGAGTAGAGCGCCAAAATTGGTTTAACTGGAAGAACATTAAACCCCTAAAAGAGGCGCTAGATAACTTAAAAGCTACTAACCCTTGTATACATAGCGTTAAGTATGCAGATGCTATAGAGATAGAGCTAGATAGCAAATGGGAGAGTGAGCACAAAGAAGAGATAGAAAATTGTGCTAAACTTATGTTGCCATGGCGCAAAGGCCCATTTAAAATTGGTTCTTTATTTATAGATACTGAGTGGCAGAGTTTTATTAAGTATAAAATAATAGAGCCACACTTTAACTTAAAAGATAAAGTAGTTGCAGATGTTGGCTGTAACAATGGCTACTATATGTTTAAAATGCTATCTCAAGAGCCTAAAAAGATAGTAGGTTTTGACCCATCTGCACTATTTTTTATGCAGTTTGATTTTGTAAATACTTTTGTAAAGTCAGATATTAAGTACGAGCTACTAGGAATAGAGCATATACAAGAGTACGAGCATAAGTTTGATACCATTTTTTGCTTAGGCGTGCTTTATCACCGTAGCGACCCAATTGGCTCTTTAAAGTCTTTATCTAAATCTTTAAATAAAGGTGGAGAGCTAATACTAGATACCTTTATGATAGATGGCGAAGATGATATCTGCCTAACACCAAAAGAGCGCTACTCTAAAATACCAAATATATATTTTATTCCAACAATTAATGCACTTAAAAACTGGTGCTATAGAGCAGGCTTTAGTAAAGTAGAGGTGCTAGAAGTTAAAACTACTAATCTTAACGAACAAAGAAAAACCGAGTGGATAAACTCGCAAAGTTTAAATGATTTTTTAGATCAAGACAACCCTACTAAAACGGTAGAGGGCTACCCAGCTCCTAAAAGAGTCTATATAAAAGCATATAAATAGTTATTTGTTAAAAATTATAAAGATAAGGGGCAAAAAACTTACTTGCCCTCTCCGTATTTTAAATCTCTTACAGCTTGAGTTATATCGTTTTGGCGCATAAAGTGTTCGCCTACTAAGAACGCGTCGGCTCCTACACTACTTAGTTCTTTAACTGTTTCGTAGTCATTAATTCCGCTCTCTGCAACAATTACTTTAGAGTTTGGAATAAGTGGTATTAGTTTATGACTAAGTTGCATATCCATCTTAAATGTTTCTAAATTTCTGTGGTTTATACCAATAATATTTGCGCCAGCAAAAATTGCTTTTACTAAATCTTTTTTATCGTGTACTTCTACTAAAACCTCTAAGCCTAAGTGGTGCGCATACTCTTTTAGCTCTTTTAGCTCTTTTCTACTAAGGGCTTTAGCAATTAGTAAAATATAGTCTGCTCCGTAAACTAAAGCCTCTAGAATTTGATACTTATCTACAATAAAATCTTTTCTTAAAAGAGGTATAGATACATAGCGTCTAACCATACCTAAATACTCGGTATTACCTTTAAACCAATGTGGCTCTGTAAGAACTGAGAGTGCATCTGCGCCACCTTTTTCGTAAGCTTGTGCTATACTCATTGGATCGAAGTCTTCTCTTATTATACCTTTAGATGGGCTTGCTTTTTTTATTTCGGCAATTATTCTATGAGGATTCTCTTTTGTAGCCTTTAGCGCACCCATTACATCACGCGGAATAAAAGGGTTAAAAGATAGCGAACGCCCAAGCCACTCGGCAGGAAACTCTACTTTTCTCTTTTCTAAATCATCTTTTGTTTTTTTAATTATCTCATCTAATATATCTGCCACTACTGCTCCTTACAACTGTTTATCGTTTTTTCGTGCTCTAGTATATCTTCTTCAAGATCTTTTGGGTTAAGTTTTCTAATTTTTAGCATTATCTCTTTTGCCTTTTTGCAATCTTTTAGCTTATAATAGCCCCAAGCTAAAGAGTCTAAATAGAAAACATTATCTGGCTCTTTTAAAAGAGCTTTTTTTACTAGCTCTAAGCCCTTTTGCAACTGTATATTGTTTTCTATAAGTGTATAGCCATAGTAGTTATAGTATGTTGGGGTATTAGCTCCCTCTTTTAGAGCTTTATCAAAAAGCTCACAAACTCTATTAATTACTCTTTTATCTACTGCATCAAATCTATGTGCTATCTCAAAAGTTAAAATTGCCTTTTCTGCTAACCACTTTGGATCATTGCTTTTTTTATACATTTCGTGCAGTAGTTTATACGCCTCTACGCTATTTTGCTTAGATAGATATAACTCGTAAAGCAGTTTATCGTCGTATCTGCTCTTTTTAAGCAGTTCTATAATAGAGTCGTAATCTTTGTTAAAAAGGTATAGGCTAATAAGTTGCTTTAGATACTTTTTATCATTTGTAAGTTTGTATAGTTTATTAAAGGCAAATAGTGCATTTTTAGTCTCTTTTTTATAGTCTATTAGCCCAATATAAACCAATAGTGCATCTTTGGGTAGCTTAGCATTGCTAGAAATTGCGCTCCATAAAAGTTTAGATGCTTCATCCATTTTATTTTGCTTAGCAAGTATAGATAGCTGCCCCTTTAGGGACTCCCAGCTCTTCTCTTTAGAGTATATTTTTTGGTAAATATTTAGTGCCTCTTTATCTTTACCTTTAATTGTATAAAGATAAGCAACTTCATACATAGAGTCTATATCATCAATAGATGCAGTATCTTTAACCACCTCTAGCAGACCATCTGTATCGCCCTCTTTAGAGTATAGCCCTGCTAAAAGTTCGTAAAGCTCTTTGTTTTTCTTTTTAGATAGTGTTACCTTTAGCTCTGCAATTACATCTTTAATATCTTTATACTGCAATGATGTATAAAAATACTCTACTAAATACTTCTCTTTATTTGTTGATTCAAATAGCTCTTTCCAAACTTTTGCACCTTTTTGTGGGCTTTTGCTATCTGTGTAGTAGATAGCTTTCATTATAAGTTCGTCTTCGCTTAAACTGCTTGCACTTAGTTGCATAAAGCTAAAACTTAATGCTAAAAGTAGGGTGTTAAATCTTTTCATCTAAAATTACTCCTGGACACTCTTTTATTAATTCGCTTGTGTCATCTTTAAATACACCCCAAAAAGGGAAGGTTCTGCACTGTTTTGGGCGTACATCGTATATTTTACACATTCTCTTTTGTGTATCAAAAAAAATGCAACTATATCCTAAATCTTTAACTTTAAACTCTTTTAGAGAGTATCTGTTTTTTGCACGAATTAGGTACTCTTTAGCAAATTGCTCTATTGGCAACTCTAAATGGTTTGCTATTGCTTCTATCTCTGGCATATTAACCCAAATGTATCCACTCTCGCCAATACAGCACTTGCCACCGCAAGTTGCACAAGCACTACTATTAAACGAGTAGTTAAAACCGTTAACTCTTTTCAAATTCAGCCTTTATAGAGTGTGTATTTGCACTTAAGAAGGCATTTTTTGCCTCTTTTGTGTACTCTTGTTTGTCGTTAAATACAATTAATGGTGGTAATATTTTACACCTTGCTTTAGAGCCTTTTCGTGCTGTAATCATAACAATTTTTGCCTCTTTATTTGCTTTAGGATGGACAAATTTTATAAATTCTGCTTTTAAGTTATTTCTATTTAGCTCTACTAAAATATCATCTAGCTGCCAAGCATCATAACAAAATATAAAATAGCCTCGTATCTTAAGTAGTTTAGAGACTTTAGATATTAATAAATTTAGTGGTAAATGGTGCTCGTATCTAGCTATATTTTTAGACTCGTTAGGGCTTTGGTGCTTATCTACACGGTAAAAGGGTGGGTTAGATATAATGCAATCAAACATAACATCTGGTTTGTAGTCGCTAAAGTTACAATTTGTTATATCTACACTCTTCTTATTTATCTTAAAATTTTGACAAGCATACTTATACATCGCCTCTTGCTTTTCTACTGCATAGTATTTTGCATTAAAATCTTTTGCCAGTAGGGCTGTTAGCACGCCAACACCGCACCCTATATCTAAAATATTGCCCTTAATTTTAAACTCTTTTGCAAATGCATATAGAAAAATGGAGTCGCTATTGTAGCAGTATCCATTTGCTGATTGATATAAAAAAACCTTCATATTTCTACTTTTTAATTAAATTATACCAATTTTTTGCTACAATCGCGGTATGAAGCAAGATAGAACTAGATTAAATCCACCATCAACAGATTTTTGTACACTAGATTACGATTGTGCATATTTAGACAATAAGCAAGTTCGTATGCACTATAAGTATGTAACGCAATCTAATAGCGACTTTAATACAGCTGTTATTCAGCGTGGTTGGCGACGATTTGGTAACTACTACTTTTATCCAGTTTGCAATGGTTGTAACGAGTGTAAAAGTTTAAGAATAGATGTAGATGAGTTTAAGCCATCTAAATCGCAAAGAAAAGCGGCAAATAGAAATAAAGAGACTAAAATTGTTATACAAAAGCCAACTGTAACAAATGAGCACATAGAGCTTTATAATAAGTATCACAAGTGGAAATCGCAAAAAGATAGCTGGAAATATAGACAAATTAGCTCGCACGAGTATTACGAAAACTTTGCAGAGGGCGCTTATGACTTTGGTAAAGAGGTTTTATACTACATAGACGATAAGTTAGTAGCGGTAGATTTAATAGATATTGTAGAAGATGGATTAAGTGCTATATACTTTTTTTACGATCCCGATTATGCAAGATACTCTTTAGGAGTTTACTCTTTGCTTAAGCAAGTGGAGATTGCGAAATTTTTAGATAAAAGGTGGATATATCTAGGCTATTGGGTAGATGGCTGCAAGGCGTTTGAGTATAAGACAAATTTTAAACCATTAGAGATTTTAGATGGCTTTCCGCCATTAAACGAGAGCACAAATTGGAAGGAGTACAAATAGTGAAAGTAGGTATTATAGGTTTAGGTTTAATGGGTGGTTCGTTCGCCTTAGCCCTAAAAAGAAGATTTAAAGACAGAGATGAAAAGCTAGAAATTATTGGTTTAGACCACAACGATCAGCACTGCCTAGAGGCGCTAGAGCTAAAAATTGCAGATAAAATAACAGACGATATTACAGACCTTTTTAATTTAGACTTAATAGTACTTACAATTCCTGTTAATGCAATTTTAAAGATTTTACCAGAGTTAAAAGATGTATCTAGCGATACAACAATTATAGATTTTGGTAGCACAAAAGAGAAAATTGTAGATGCAATCCCAAAAGAGATTAGAGCAAATTTTGTAGCATCGCATCCAATGACAGGAACAGAAAAGTTTGGCCCAAGCGCTGCAACAAGAAAGCTATACCGTGGTAAAGTTGTAGTGCTTTGCAATAAAGAAGAAAATGCCAAAAGACACTTAAAATTTGCGAAAGATATATTTAGGGATATCGGCATGAAAATATTTTACATGAACGCAAAAGAGCACGATGTTCATGCTGCTTATATTTCGCATATGCCACACGCTGTTAGCTACGCACTTGCTAATACTGTAATGGCACAAGAGAACCCAAAAGCAATTTTAGCACTTGCAGGTGGTGGCTTTAAAGATATGAGCCGCATAGCAAAAAGTTCACCAAATATGTGGATAGATATCTTTAAACAGAATAAACAAAACTTACTAACAGCTATGAAAGAGTTTAAAAAAGAGCTAGAACAGCTAGAAAACTTTATAGAAGAAGATAACTTCGAAAGCGCAAAAAACTGGATACTAAAAGCCAATAATCTACACGATATACTATAAAATATAATGTTATTTAAAAGAATAAATATTGTGCCTAATGAAATTTTGAGTATATTATAATTAGTTAAAATATACCCAAAATTAGATCTAAATGAGGTAATACTTGGAAATAGCATTCCAAGTATTACTATAACTATTAATTAAATATATAATTTACTAGTTTTGCAATATCTAAATTATTAATAAATAATTTATGCTCTTTATTTTTTAAGAGTTTTAAGTGCATTATTTTTAAACTCTTTAATACTATTAATTAAAGAGTTAAATAATTTTTCTGCTTTATTTTTGCCTTTAATCTCTTTTTGAACTTTTTCTATTTGTTCAGCTAGCTTTTTATAAGTTGTACTTGAACTACTTACATAACCTAAAACTTCAGATTTTTTAAGTGCCATTTTTGCTGCACTTAAATGAGATAGTGCTAGTTTTTTATCATTTTTAGCAACTTTACTTGCTGCAACTATTAAATCTTGTGCTTCTAAGATACCAATAGGTGATACTGTTTTAATAGATACAAAAGTGTTAAGTGTATTAATTAATATATTTTTTGCCTTTTGCGGTTTATTCTCTTGTAACTTTTTAGCCGCTAATTTTAACGCTGATGGATAACTTGAAAGTGGTAAACTAATTGTTGTAAAATCAACTTCATCTACAAGTGATAATATAATTTTTCTAGCCTCCTGTATCCTTTTATTTTCTAGTAGAGCTATAGATGTAATTATGGCATTTTCTGCACTTCTTGAAGTATCTAAATACTCTGCTACAATTACTTTAGAGTCAATAGGTATAAGTGCTGGTGCCTTTGGATTACTTAGTATAATCTCTATTTTACCAATTGCTTTTTCTAGACTTTTAATTGCTTCGTCATTTTTATTTTTGTTAATGTTATCTATTGTTTTAGCTACAAGCTGAATAGAGTCTACTGCTTCTTTTATTATTTTAGTATCATTTTTTTGCTTATTAGCTTTACTCTTTGCAACCTCTAATGCATTTTTAGATACATTTTTACTAGTTGCATTTGTATCTAATGCATATAACGAATTTCCAAGTAATGAAAATGCAACAATTGATGAAAGTAGTAGTTTTTTCATATGTGTTCCTTTTTTTATTATTTTATACCTAATAATTAGGTATAGTGAAATTATATGATTTAAAAAAAAAATCTTATGCTACATAAGTTGCAAAGAAATAATTAATTTATAGCTAACATAACGCTTATAAAAAAAGGCTAATTTTGAAATTTAATAATTTTGATAAATATATATTAGAAGATATAAAAGGTGCAGAACATCCATCAGATTTTGTAAAAAGAGATAATTATAGTGTTCTAATTTTAAGATTACCAGAGATTAAAAAAGATATATATATAGAGTCATTTGCTTTTATAATAGAAGATAATATTGTCTATAAATATAATAGAACTACCAAAAAGCCTGATAAATTAGGTACATTAGATATGCTTATTTCTGTAATAAATACTAAAGTTGATAAGTTGATATCAGATACCAAAATATATCATACATTAATCGATAATCTAGAAGATGAAATCTATATAAATAAAAAGTGTTATAATTTTATGAATAAATGGCTAATTTATAAAAAAGAAGTAACCTTAATTAATAGATTAATGTTTCAGTCATCTGTTACAATTGAGCAATTTGTTACTTATTTAAAAAAAGATAATAATTTTAATTTTAATGTACATGCATTAGAAGATATAAAAGAAGAGAGTAAACGAGTGTATGATTTATCTAAAGTTGCACTAGATAAATTAGAAAATCTATATAACTTTTATAGAGCAAAAGTAGATGAAAAAATGAATAAAAATGTATATTATCTAACACTATTATCTGGAATATTTTTACCATTGACTCTATTAACAGGTTTTTTTGGAATGAATACAGGAGGATTACCACTTGCTAGTGATCCATTAGGTACCTGGAAAGTTATTGGAATATCACTAATTTTAGAAATCATATTTTTTATGCCATTTATATGGCATAATTTTAAAAATAGATAGAGTAAGACCATTCTTCTTTTCTATCAATGTTTTTTAAAAATGTAAAAGATTGCTAAGTTAAGGATAATTAAACTTTTACTTAGTTAAAAATACTATACCTATTGATTATTTGAGTCTAGATTTAGCTCTTTGTCCATCCACTCTTGCATCATGCCAAGTTGCATACCTATTAAGTCTATGTCGGATTTTTTTGCTTCTGGAGATGGTAGCCAGTTTGCTGCGAAGTCGTCGCATAGTGATGTGTTTACGCTATCTATTAGATACTCTGCATAGTCTCTTACATTGTCAACTCTAACAGATTCTCTCTTTTCGCTATTTGTTATTTCGATTGTAAAGCCATCGTCGTGAGAAATTATTTTAGCATCTATTTTAAGAAGTGCTCTGTCGTCTTGTGGTTGTGCTTCTGTGTAAGCCATTTTGTACCTTTTTTCTTTTTATTATAACAAAAAAAAGATTTAAAAAGTTATTTTTAATCAAAATGAAGCAAAAGCTTCATTTTTTTAGTAACTATTTATCATTAAATTAACATCAACAGGGCCGATTTTAATTCTTTTATATAGTGGTTGTGGTGGCACTGATATGCTTCCTCTTTTTAGCTGAATAGTTTGTGTGTTTACTAAACCGTTATTTAAATTTGTTGCTTTTACATAAAGCTCTAAATTTCTATATCTATTTCTATTTTTGCTGTAGTTATACCCTTTAATTGTTGCTACAACCTCTAGGTTTGCTCTATTCCATGTTATGTGCAATCTGTTATTGTATATTTTTGCTTTTGCAACACCTAATGCTCTTAAGCCATTGCGAGTGTTTTTCCATGCTCTTACAAATAATTTGCCATCTACCTCTCTAATTGCAATCTTTTTTATAGCACTAAAGTTGCTAGAGCTAATATAGTTGCCTGTGTATCTTTTTCTTATATTTTGTGGTGCTAATTTTTTTACAAAAATAAACTTTTTAGTTATAACTCTTTTTCTTTTAGTGTCGATTTTTTTTGCTATAACTCTAAGTTTGCGATTATTTATAGGCTTTATTAATAAAACTAAATTTTTCTGTCCGTGCCCCCAAGCTTCGTATAGTGCGTTACCAACATTTGTTGTAGATTTAGACTTTAAAGCAACTCTTCTTGCACCTCTTTTTAATACTGGAGATACCTTATTGTTGTTTATAATTTTTAAAACCACTGGGTCGTTATATCCACTTTGGCTAGCGTTTTTCCATGTTCCGTTAAAGTTGTAACCAAATGCCATAGAGGCAAAAACTGTTAATAGTAATAGTACTTTTTTCATGTGTACTCCTTTTTCTTATTTTTCGTAGTATATAAAATAAGAGTGAATTAATGGTGTAATATTGGTGAAAAAAAAGTGAATTAATTTTTTTCTATCTAAACACCACTAATTTAGGATTTTTCTATAGATTAAAAAGAGTATTAGTGATGTTGCAGATATTAATATTATAGAAGCGCCAGAAGTAATATCGAAAATATAACTAACACTTAACCCACTAACTGTAAATATTGTAGAGATTATTGCTGATTTTATCATCATATCATATAGAGATTTACTTACTAGCTCTGCTATATATGTAGGTATTGTCATAAGTGCTATTACTAAAATTAGCCCAACTACTTTAATTGCAACTACAACTGTTAGTGCAGATAGTATTAATATAGCAATAAAAAAGCCCTTTGCATTTATGCCTCTTAAGTTTGCGTACTCGCTATCGTAAGATACTGCTAAAATCTCTCTGTAGTATCTGTGTACAAATAGCAAAATTACAACTAGCAAAGTTGCCATAAATATTAAATCTGCTTTGCTTACTGCTAATATAGAGCCAAATAGGTAACTCATTAAGTCAACATTGTACCCTGGGGTTAGATCGACAAATATAATACCAATTGCCATGCCAACAGCCCAAATTAAGCCTATAAAAATATCTACTCTATGGCGTTGCTTAAAGCTAATTAATGCAATTATAATAGCACTTATTACTGCAAAAACAGATGCTCCTAAAAATATTGGTAGCCCAAAGTAGATAGCAAGACCAATACCGCCATATGAACTGTGTGCAATACCACCTGTTAGGAATGTCATTTTATTTACTAAAATTAGCGAACCTATTACGCCAGCAATAATACTAACCATTACAGCAGCTAATAAGGCGTTTTGTATAAAGGTAAATTGTAGTATATCAAGCATCTTTTGCTCCTAACATTTGCATAAGTTCTACTTCGCAAAAGTGATTATCGTCTTTAATTTTAAACTTATTGCTATCTAAATCGTGCATATAGCCTTTTCTATTTACATACAGCACTCTATTTGCATAGTTAGAAATTACACTTAAATCGTGGGTTACAACAACAATAGTTAGGGTTTTATTTAGCTCTTTAAGTAGAGCATATATCTCTTTTTGTCCTTGCACATCAATATTAGATGTTGGCTCATCTAGTATTAATAGAGTAGGGTGCGAGCATATAGCTCTTGCAATCATTACTCTTTGTCTTTGCCCACCAGATAGATTAGAGATTTTGTTGTTTATAAAATCTTGCATATTAACTTTTTTTAGGCTATTTTTAGCGCACTCTATTTCGAATTTGTTATATTTTGTCGAAAAGAGTCTCTTAGCACCTTTATGTTTAGCGCCATTGCCCATTAAAACAACATCTAAAACAGATATAGGAAAATCTAAATTGATATTTGTATTTTGTGGTACATAGCCAATCTCTTGGTTTTCCCCTAAAGAGTTTGCAATAGTTATCTCTCCACTAACTGGCTGCAGTATGCCTAAAAGTAGTTTAATTAGAGTAGATTTTCCACCACCATTTGGCCCTGTAATTGCAAAAAAATCTCCACTTTTAACATAGAAGTTAATATCATTTAAGACCTCTTCTTTAAAGTATTTAAAATATAGCTCTTTTGCTTCTAGTAATATACTCAACTACTTACCCTTTAGTGTATTTGCAAACTCTAGCATATTATCTAGTACACGCTCTTTAAGTGGTGATACCTTTTTAACCCTGATATTTAGCTCTTTTGCAATTAAGTTTGCGTGCTTTTGAGAAAACTCTGGCTGTGTAAAGATAGCTTTAACTTTGTACTTTTTTGCCAACTTTAAAACAGCTACTAACTCTTTTGGGCTTGGCTCTTTGCCATCTATCTCTATTGGTATTTGCTTTAAGTTGTACTCTTTAGCAAAGTAGCCCCAAGATGGATGAAAAATTAAAAACTCTCTAGGCGAAATACCACTTAAAATCTCTTTTAGCTTTGCATTAGTTTTTTCTAGCTCCTCTAAGAAGATATTTAAATTTTTACTATATTGCTCTTTATTTGCGCTATCTATGCTAATTAGTGCATCTGCACTCTGCTTGGCTATGGTTTTTAAGTTAGATATACTTAGCCAAATATGTGGATCATTTTTTACTTTTGAGTTGTGGCTAATAGATTGCTTTGTAATATTTTTATCTAGATGAACAATTTTTAAATTGCTATTTTGCTCAGCAAACTTAGGTAGCCACGCATTTTCGAACTCTACACCAATTGCTAAGTATAATTTTGCTTTGCTTAGTGCAACCATTTGTGATGGTTTTGGCTCGTAAGTGTGTGGTGAGTTGCCTGGTTTTACAACAACTATTGTGTTAACTAAATCTTTAGCTATTGTATCTATAATATATTTTTGTGGTGGAATACTAACTGCAATTGATGCTTTAGCGTAGATTACAGAGGTTATAAATATTAATATAGTAATAATTAATTTCATTAAAGACTCCAAAATTTTTGT
>CAZFCZ010000084.1:0-10119 GCA_964517485.1 uncultured Nitratifractor sp.
TGCCGCAATACTACGCTCTAGAGGCGACAAGTTACTATATAAAGCTATAAAAAAAGAGCATAAAAAACTTTTACCATCAAAAGATGTACTAAAGTATCTAGGACTAATTTATACAATAAGTAGCTTACTATACGAATATCTACCAAAAGCTAAGTTTGAGTTTACACTAAAGCAAAATACTCTTACAATAAAAAGCGACAATAACCTAAAGTTATTTAAACAAGAAGTACAAAAACTAAAGCTACCTAAAGATATAACTATAAAAATATAAAAGAATTAATGTATTTAAACATCTGCTAAAAAACAGTAAGCATAATAGTAGCTGTAGAGAAGGTTAGTTCTCTACAAGATTAATTAAAATTTACTACCAATAGTAAACTCAAATTTAGAAGTTCTATCACCCGCTTTTTTGTTTAGTGGCTTTGCAAAAATTAAGTTAACTGGACCAAAAGGTGATCTCCACTCAATTTGTGCACCAACAGAAGCTCTTTTAACTTCGCTAATAGAGTCTCTACCTATCATACCATAATCAAAGAATGCAGTAGCCCTCATATTTGGAGCAAAACTTAAAGGAACACTTGCCTCAATAGTATTAACTATACTATTAAATCCACCAACTCTATCGCCATTTAGGTTACATGGAGATATAGATGCAGGCGAATAACCTCTTACTCCCCAACTAGAACCACCTAAGTATAGTCTCTCTGCTCTTGGTGTTAGACCTTTATCTGTTATATGTCCAGCTCTTAATTTGTATCTTAAAATTAGGTCATAACCTAGCTCATCTTTTAAGCCTTTATATGCAGCAAATTTAAGCTCAGACTTAAAGTAGTTAGCATACTGCTCTGCAGCTTCTCCACCAACTCCTGCATACTCTATCGCTAAATTAGCATAAAAACCTTTTCTAGGTAGTAAATAATCATCTGTATTATCAAATGTTAAAGATGCTGTAAGTGCAGACTTTTTATAAGACTCATAATCTACATTATAAGTTTCATAATTACTATAATCTACATCAGAGTATGTATAACCAACAGAAGCACTTAGGTATCTAGTTAACTTTCTACCAACACTAATAAATGCACCTTTCTCCTCTTTTGCGTAATCGATAAACTCGTACTTTTGATGATACACACCAACAGATAAGCTATAAAGAGAGTCTAATACTCTAGGATCAGTTAGAGTAAGAGCATAGTTATGAGACTTTTTAGTCTTCTCTACTTGTAAGTTATATCCGATACCAGAACCAAATATATTTCTATCAGACACAGAAGCATTAACGCCTAATCCATCGTAACTTCCATAACTTAAACCAGCAGTTATACTACCTGTTTGTCCCTCTTTAACTTTTACATCTAAATCTACTGCATTTGCACCAACTTTTTTAGGTGCAATCTCTACGCTATCGAAGTAACCTGTTCTTTGTAGCTCATCTTTACTATCTTTTAAGTCTGTTAAATTAAACTGATCACCAGGAGCTAAATACATATATCTTCTAATAACATTCTCTTTAGTTCTTGTATTACCAGAAATTTTAACATCATTAATTCTTATTTTTTGACCTAAATTAACAACATATCTAACTGCTATTGTTCTACCAGATCCATCTTTTTTAAACTGAGGAGCAGCTTGTGCAAATGCATAACCTTGATCACCAGCTTTCTCTATTAAAAGATTTAAGTCATTTCTTAAACTCTCTACATTAAAAAGTTTTCCACTTTTAAGTTCAAATTGTTGTTGAACCTCTTGCATATTAACACCAGGAATTGATGTAACTTCAACTTTGCTAACACTATATTGCTCACCCTCGTTTCTAATGTTAAAAGTAACCTCTGCACTTTTCGATGCAAAGTCTGTTTTCATTAATGGCTTATCTACAGCAACATCAAGATAACCTCTTTTTAGATACTCATCTCTAATACGAGCTTGATCATACTCTAACTGAGATGGAGCAGCCTCACCACCACCAGTTAACCAAGAGAACATACCACCTTTTTTATTGATAATATTACTTTGTAAAACATCTGAACTTAACTTGCTATTTCCTACAAAAGTTACTTTCTTTATCTTAATAGGTTCACCCTTGTCGATATCAAATTTAACGTTAATGCCATCTTCAGTAGTTTTCGCATCAATATTAACCTTAGCATCTACATAACCAGCTTGTTTTAACCCAGCTTCTAAAGAATGTTTAGCCGCTTCTAAAGCCGAAATAGAGTAACTATCACCTTCATGTATTCCTGTAACTGCTGTTACTTTGTCTGCTGCAATACCACTACTGCTAATTTTTGTAATTTTACCAGATAGTGACGGTAATGATGCAAATAGTGCAATAGATGTAACAGCTGAAATTAATGCTACCTTCTTAAGCATTTAAGACCCCTTTTGTAAAAATATATTAATAAATACAATAATACCCTTTTTTTAATAAAAAGTTAATATTTTGCTATTTATTTACACTTTTTATTAAAAAAACTACCAAACTAATCACTTTTTAGTAGTTTTACCTTTGCATCTCCATAACATGCCGTATCGCCTTCTAGCGAAGAGATAGGAGGTGTTAATCTATTTGCACCCTTAGTTGCATACTTTATTAATACACAATCATCTCTAATATCGCTACTATTTTTAACCTTTAAACTCAACTCTCCCCACAAAGATTTAACTAAAATCTCCTCTTTATCTCTTAACCCAACACTTGGATTAACATATAAATAATCATCTAAATCACCAAACTGTGTATTTAGCATTTTACTGCTTTTTGGCACTATTAAATAATACTCCTTAATATCATTTTTTAACTTTTTTCTAAACCTTGTTAGGGCTTTAATATCTTCAAAGTCATCATAAAAATCATCTATAAATTCGAACTCTTTGTCGCTATCTTCTCCAAAACCATCTTTATATGGCATCTCTTCAAATCCTGGAGAGATCAATCTATCGCCATCTTTAATAGCCTGCTTTAGCCAATAATCAATATAGTAATTTTCCTCTTTAATTGGCTCTAAATCTAGCCTTTTTAAAATTTCGCAAACAAACTCATACTCGCTTATTCCTACATTAGTATCGTATGCTTTATTCATCTTTTGAACATACTGATGCCCATACGAGAGCCTAACATCATCTTTTTCCAAAAAGCTCTTTGCTGGTATAACAATATTAGCCATTTTACTTGTTTCGTTTTCGTAAAGTCCAAAATATATTAAATTCTCTACGCCTTCTAGCTCTTGTGCCACCTTATTACTACAAGGCATACTCTCTGCTGGGTTTCCACCTTGAACAATCACACTCTTATAGTTAGAAAATGGAGTAACTGCTTGTAACTCACTTTTGCATTTTACCTCAAAAGGGTTACTAAACCCTAATTTAGAGTTACTTAAATAGCTAACTCCACACCCCTCTTTTCCAAATAAACCAAGCATAGCAGCAAGTGCATCTATTGCCCTTAAAGCAGAATCTCCAATCTGATATTTTTGCACACCAACACCAACTAAAAAGACAACTCTCTTATTTTGCAACAACAAGAGTAAATCGCCAATATCATTTAAGCTAACTCCAATATGCTCTAAAATAGCCTTAATTCTAAAGCCTCTACTAAAGTCGTAATACTCTTCGTACTCGCTTGCAAACTCCTCTAAGTACTCTCTATCTTCCGAGTCTTCCATCATAATAAATCTTGCAAGCAATAGTGCTAAATAGAAATCACCTCTTGGTTTTATCTGCACATGTATATCAGCATTTTTTGCAATTTTTGTTCTAACTGGGTCTATTACAACAATCTTTTTATCTTTAATATAAGGCATTAAGTGCGAATTTGTAACAGTAATATTTCTACCCCACACAACAACAACTTCGCTTTTAGCTATCTGCTCAGGTGATAGCAGTCTATTAACACCCCTACCCTCTACAATACCAGCATCGCCAGCGCCATCGCATAGTGTTCCTCTTGTTAAAACACCATTTGCACTTTTAGCCAAAAGGTTTGTAACCAACTGCATTACACCTAAATTTCCAGAACCTCTCCACAACAACCACGGCTTATCTTTAATAGCTTTAGCAACTTCATCTAAAACCTCACTCATACTTACTTCTTGGCCTCTTAGCATTGGCTTTGTAAATCTTTTAGCCTCATGAATATGTTTATACAAATGCGAGCACAAAACGCCATTAGTCATAGACGCCAAATTGCTTGCAACTACCTTAGTAGGATTATTGCTATCACAAAGCACAGAGCATGCATCAAAACAGTCTAATGGACATGCTGTTTGTATCATTTTATATCTACCTTTATTAACTTAGAAAATCTTGCAAACGGCTTTAGTATAATCTCTGCCTTATAAGAAGAGATATATTTACTATCAGCAACTCTCCAGATTTTACTAAACTTTAAATCGCTCTGTTTACCATCTATATATATCTTTTTAGACTCTATATCTTTTAACTCATCTTCGCTTAAATATATAGTAAGTTTTGCTTTAGAAATATCTTGCAAAGTCGCAATTGGCGCACCAATATTAACATACTCTCCACTCTTTACATTTAAAGCATAAAGATACTTACCCTTAATTACAACACTCTTTTTTGCAACTCTATCTTTAAGAAGCGCAATCTTCTGCTTTAAAGATACTTTTTGATTTTTAAGATTTAATATCTTCTCTAGCACTCCGCTATATTGGCTTTTTGCACTAACAAATGCACTATATAAAGTATCTTTAGTGCTAACAGAACTGCTACTTAAAGGTGCTACTTTTAGATACAAATTTCTCTTTTTCTCAAAACTTTTTTTAAGCAGAGGTAGAGTATTTTTATTAACTTTAATCATCTTATCTAATAAAACAAGCGAATTTTTAGAGTTTTCTAAATCTATTTTATCTATCTTATCATCTATTTTAACTATTAGTCCATCTACAATCTTACCCTCTAAAGCACTCTTTGCTTCTACTACTTTACCATTTACCTCTGAGCGTATAGTAATGCTCTGTAGTGGCTCTAGCTTAGCGTAGTGTGTATCTGCAAAAACTATAACTGGAAAAACTAAAAATATTAAAACTGCTCTTAACATATCGACTCTCTTTTAAATTTGTAAAGAGAATATAACATAAAAGTATAAAATTTAGGATAAATTGCATAAGTATAGGTATGGCTATAAGCCGAGTTCTGTATTAGATAGTTATTTATCTATGTTAGCTATTACTAACTAACTATTGCGAAACACACCTTTGCAAGGCTTTTACCTGGTGTTTCTTGCTGCGAATTGGGTTTACCTAGCTACCTATGTTACCATAAGCACTGGTGAGCTCTTACCTCACCCTTTCACTCTTTACCAAAATGGTATTCTACTCTCTGTTGCACTTGCCCTTGGGTTACCCCAGCCATCTGTTAGATGGAATCCCGCCTTGCTGCAGCCCGGACTTTCCTCTTAAAAAAGCAACTATCTGCCATACCTAAGTATTTATTATAACATATTTTGACATTCAAAAACAATAGTGATATAATATAAAAAAATTTAAGGAGACAACTTGAAATTAAAAATAATATCTATAGCAACAGTTTCGGCACTACTACTTAGTGGGTGCGTTAATAACAGATCACTTGTAAGAGACGACTCTAACGCAAGAACACAAAATGGCGCTTTATTAGGTGGAGTTTTAGGTGCAATTATAGGTACAACACAATCTAAAAACAAACTAAAAGGTGCCCTAGTTGGTGGTGCAGCAGGTGCAGCAGTTGGTGCAGGTGCAGGGTATTTACTAGATCAGCAAGCAAACGAAATAGCAAATGCACTAGGTACAGGCGTAAACAACGACCCTCTAGCAGCACTTGATCCAAGCAGATCAATTATTGTATCAAAAGGCAACAAGCATGTTAAGATAATGTTTAGAGACTCTATGATGTTTGCAGTAAATTCAGACACACTACAAAGTAGCGCAAGAGGAAAAGTACTAAAAGTAGCAGAACTTTTAAGAAGATACCCACAAACTATTGCACAAATTGCAGGCTTTACAGATAGTACTGGTAGCTACTCTTATAACTACCAGTTATCTCAAAAAAGAGCACAAGCAGTTGCAAATACAATTAACTCGTATGGTGTAAGAAATAGAATTTATGTTAAGGGTTGCTCATACAATAAACCACTTGTACCAAATAAATCTGCTGCACAAAAAGCGCTTAACCGCCGTGTAGAAATTTATCTATACAATAACCCAGCAGACGCTGTAAACCCTTGTAGATAGTTTTAGTAGGCTCTCTTGCCTACTTTGCTAATGCACCTTGTAGTCTTAAAATATTTTCAGCTTTTTTACTACCTAGCTTATACGCTTTTTTATACAAAGCAATAGCCCTTTTCTTATCTTGAGCAATAATTCCATAACCATTTTCGTACAATACACCTAAAGAAAAAAGCGCACTCTTATCACTATTTTTTGCCTTTTTTATTAACTCTTGAACATCCTCTTTGCTTAAATCATTAAATAAAAACTCTCTATCTTCTAGCGTAACACTATTTGTTAAATTTACACTTTTACTAACTTTGCTCTCTAACTCTATAAGCGTTAATGCAAGCTTAGCATCGCTATCACCCATTTTAGCAGCCTTTTGATAGAACTTTCTAGCTTTAAGCAGATCTTTCTTAACCCCTATACCATTTTCAAAACTATATGCCAATTTCGATATCGCTTCGGCATTTCCACTCTTTGCCTCTTTTACCAAATTATCAATTCTCTCATTTGCAAATGCAAAAACAACAAAAACTGATACTAATATTAATCCTTTCATTCTACCTCCCCAATTACTTATTACTACCGAGCTCTTTAGACCTATTATAACAGCCACTCATAGCCTCTATAAAAGCGCTTCTAACCCCTGCTCTTTCTAGCTCTACTAAACCAGCAGCTGTTGTCCCACCAGGAGATGTAACAATATCTTTAAAATTTGCTGGATGCGTATCTTCTAAAATAGAGCCAACTCCCTCAAAAAGAGAACCTAAATACTCGTATGCTTTATCTCTTGGTAGTCCTAAATTTACAGCTCCATCAGCTAACGACTCTGCAACAATTGCAAGCCAAGCAGGCGAAGATGCCGCTAAACCTGTAGCAATATCTAACTCTTTTTCGCTATTTAACCATATAGCCTTACCTATTGAGCCAATAATCTCTAACGCCTTATCTTTAAAGTCAGCATCACCAACAACACTTGTAACAGATTTTAAATTCATAGCAGCAACATTTGGCATAGCTCTAATGTAATATCTACTATCTAGTTGCTCTTTAATTTTAGCAATTGGTGTACCAGCAAGTATAGATATAATAGCCTCTGCCTTACCACTAACATCTATACTACCAAGCACTTGTGGCTTAATAGCAAGCACAACAATCTTGCCATCTATATTTGGTATCACAGTAGCTACATCTACATTTGGATACTCATCTTTAATCTCTTTTAATCTATTTTCACTCTTCTCAACTACGCAAATATCATATTTACTAAGCCCCTTTAACATAGCCGAACCCATATTACCAGCACCAATCAAAACAATCTGCATAACCACTCCATAATATTTTATTATTGATTATACATAAAATTTTTAAAAAAGAGCAAATATAGTACAACTTAAAACACTATTAGCATGCTTCGTTGCAGCTATATGTTTCTTATCATAAAAAAATTTAAAACTCTATTTACACTATCTCTTAAAAACTCCATAATCCCAATTGCTACTTTTACTTTTTTTACTCTCTTTCCAATTTGATAAAATTAACTCTTTTTGAATTAACCTATTCATAATACCATGCCCAATTAAAACTACAGTTTTATCCTCTTTTGATAACTCTACTAATCTTTTAGCAGCCCTCTTAGCTCTGTGTTTGCTCTCTTTATAAGATTCACTATATTTACAATACCCCAAAAACCATAACACCCTAAAAAAAAGTAACCAAACCTTTGGATTTAACTTTAATAAACTCCAATTATTATATGGCACCTGAGCTTCATTAAATAAACTATTTACCTCAGATGGTGTTTTATTAAATATCTTAACTGAACATAGCGATCTTTTTAAGCTACTGCAAACTAAAATATCACTACTATTAAATAAGCTCTCTATCTTGGCTTTAGATGGAAATTTAGATATTATATCAGCACTATCATACCTAAGAATCCACTCTCCAAACTCTTTTGCTGATACTCTCTTATAATCTTTAATATCAACTTCGCCATGTCGTAGTAATACTATTTTTCCCATTAAGATTATACTCCTAAATAGTAACTTAATTAATAAGAGATACTAGCACAATACTAAACTTTACACAGTTTAAAAAGTAAATTCACTTTTTAAATATAAACAGATGTTCGTGCATTATAAGTAAAAAGTTATACTCTTTACTCTTATTTACCCAAAAACCTGTTGCTTTGCAGTTGTGTTGATGTTTGATAATATCTTCTTTTAGCTCAAAGCCTACTTTTAAAAATCGCTCCATCACTTTGTAAGCTAAAGGCTGATACATCTTATTTCGTCTAGTATCGCCTATTAAAATGGCACAAAATTTATCTTCTTTTAGCACTCTATAAAACTCTTTTGCTACCAGCTCCATCTCATCACAAAACTTATCTAAATCGTGAATATTTGATAAATCTTGTTCAATTTGCTTATTGCTATATTTTATAATATCCGCATAAGGTGGGTGATTGAGTATAAAATCTATACTATTATCCTTTAGCATTGATAAATCTCTACTATCATTTTGCTCAATTTTAATCGTTGGATTATATTCACACTCAAAGCTAGTAGCTTCTTTAGTAAGCTTTATAGCATTAGGATTTATATCTAGTGCTAAAAGATTTCTATTTAACAATTTACACTCAATAGCAGTTGTCCCACCACCAACCATAGGATCAAGTAGATAATCTCCCTCATTTGAGTATCTAAGTATCAAATTTCTAACAACTTCAGGAGCCCAATTGCCACGATATTTGGAATTATGAGTTGCCCATTTTCCACGACGAGCAAAACTCCATACAGTAGTGCATTCTTGTTCAAAGTTTTGTGGGTTTAATAGTTTTTTAGCCATTTTGAACCAATACCAAATATCTATTTAAATCATTTAGATGTTCTATCGAATAATCTACAATCTTATTTTTATCCAAATATAAATCAAAATCTGTTTTATTTTCAAAACTAAGCAAAGCTACATTTTCTAAAGAGTCAGTATTGCTTAAATATTGAGTTGGTTTTAGGTACATATCCCAATTGCTACTACCTTGAAATACAAAATCTTTTTGTATATCATCACTCAAATCAAAAAAATCTTCAGCAACAACAACACCCAGTCTATCAAAATATGTAACTTGCATTAACAATCCTTAGGTTTCAAACTAACAGATACCTCAAGCTCTAAATAATCCAAAATCTTTAAAAGCGTTTTATTTTTCATATTTGAACTTCTAATAGCTTGATAAAAATGAGCCCTTTGCAAACCCAACTCATTATAAACATCACTAGGTTTCAAATCTCTTTTTATCAACTCTATTTTTATATATTTTTCTAACATTATTTTAACCTATAGTTACTTATATGTATATAAAATCATTTACATAATATATTATTTTATTTACATATTTCATTTAAAACCCCTTTTTTTAGCATATGTAGATTTATAACATAATCGTTGTGATTAAAAGTCTCTTCAAGAGGATTGAGTGCAGTTAGCCATCCTTTACCATCAGTTATCCAGATAAATTCTACCCCTTGAGATTTTACAAAATCATTCAAATATTGATACTCTCCAGCAGTAGCTTTGAGTTTTGAACCACCACTACTATAAAAGTTTACCTCTATTAAGTATAATTTATTTGCACTATTATTAAAAAGTGCAAAATCAAATCTTCTACTATTTTTATCAATATCAATTTTGTAATCAAAATGCTCTAAAATTCTCTTTTTAGTAGCTTGTTCAATATAGCTAAATTCTTTGTGTTGTTCACAAAAATTTTCAAGATATTTTGAGACAATATTTTCCATCAAAACACCTGTTCTGTTTTTTCTAGCATTTGTATCAAATCCAACTTCTACACCAAAAGCATAATCTACTAGATTTTTTATATATCTATTTTCAAAAATATCTT
>CAZFCZ010000085.1:0-18654 GCA_964517485.1 uncultured Nitratifractor sp.
AAATTTTGTAGAGTAGCTCATTATTGGAATATGGCTAAAGTTTGCACCATCAAGAGCCTCTCTAATAGCAGTAATCATTCCATCCATCATTCCACTTGGTGCAATCATATCTGCACCTGCTTTTGCATGAATAATAGCTTGCTTGCCCAAATTTACTAAAGTAATATCGTTATCTACAGTCTCTAGTACAGGATCTAACACCCCACAGTGTCCATGGTCGGTATATTCACAAAAGCATAAATCAGTTACTACAAACATATCTGGATGTGCTGCTTTTATCTGCTTTATAGCAGTTGCAATTATGCCATGCTCACACAGTGCATCACTTCCTATACTATCTTTAACATCTGGTATTCCAAAAAGAATAATCGACTTTATTCCAAGCTCTTTAAGCTCTTCGCACTCTTTAATAGCCACATCTATACTCATTTGGTAAACACCAGGCATAGACTCTACCTCATTTTTAACACCCTCACCACCTTTAATAAATAGCGGGTATATAAAGTCTTCAACCCTTAAATGGGTCTCTTGTAGCATATCTCTTAAAACCGAATTTAACCTCTTTCTTCTAAATCTAGTAAACATATCCCCTCCTTAATAGTGCTTGTCTTATCTTAGCCATCTGCTCATTTTTGCTCTGCCCACACCAGCTTGGAGCTAGCAGAGTATCGTCGTCTATACCAGCGCTTACTCTTTGTATAATAATATCTTTTGGCATAATATCTATAGCCTTAACTAGCGTATCTATATACAACTCTTGACTAATTGGGCTAAACTCTCCCCTATTGTACTCGTTAGCTAAAATTGTATTTTTAACAACATAGAGTGGATGAAATTTTACACTATCTATCCCCATATCAAAGCTCTCTTTAGCGCTTTTTAGCATATCTTCTTTGCTCTCACCTGGCAAGCCAAATATTAGATGTCCACAAACATTTAACCCATAGCTTTTAGCTCTTTTGATGGCATCTTTTACATTTTGCACATCATGACCTCTATTTATCTTTTGCAGTGTTAAATCGTTTGTAGATTGTATACCAAACTCTATCCAAATCTCTTTTGTTTTACTTAGCTCACTTAGGTACTCTAGCACCTCATCTTCTACACTATCGCTTCTTGTGCCAATACTTAAACCAATAACATCTTTCTGTTTTAGGGCAACATCATAAAGGCTCTTAAGGGTCGAAAATGGCGCGTAAGTGTTAGTAAATGCTTGAAAATACGCTAAGTACTTACCAACGCCTAACTCTTTTTTAAATAGCAATTTATCATCTTTGATCTGCTTAATAACCTGAGCAATCTGAGCATCTAAAATAGGATTAGAGTTAGAGTTTAAATTAAGAAATATCTTATCTTTGTTTTTGGCTAAATTTGGGCTAAAAGAGTCATTTAAACAAAAACTACAGCCACCCTTAGCAACTGTACCATCGATATTTGGGCAGGTAAACCCACCAACAGCAAGTGGTATCTTTTTAACTCTATATTTATATTTATCTTCTAAATAAGAGCCAAAAGTTTTTAGCTTTTTCATTACTCTCCACTACAACTTAAAGAGTCAGCACACCCACCTGCAAAGTAGTTGCCATCAAAGCTTACAAGCGAGTATTCTCTATCTCTTCCTAATGCATCTACTAAACCACTTGTAGATAAAAAGCCTACACTGTTTGCTCCAATTTTAGTAGCAATCTCTTCCGGGCTTAAGCTATGCGATATAAGCTCCTCTTTTGTTGGCGTATCTATTCCGTAGCGACACGGATACTTAATTTCTGGTGCTGCAATTCGCATATGCACCTCTTTAGCACCCGCCTCTTTTAGCATCTTTACAATCTGGCGAGATGTCGTACCACGCACTAAAGAGTCGTCTATAATAGCAACTTTTTTACCCTCTATTAGGTGCTTAATTGGCGAAAGTTTTAACTTAACTTTTAAGTCTCTAATTTGCTGTGTTGGCTCAATAAAAGTTCTTCCTACATAGTGGTTTCTTACAATCCCCATAACAAATGGCTTGCCTATACCCTCGGCAAACCCCATAGCAGCTGCAACACCACTATCTGGCACAGGAAGAACAATATCTACATCGCATGGTTGCTCGCTTGCTAATTGTTTACCACACTTTACTCTTGTTTGGTATACATTTTTGCCATCTATGTTACTATCTGGTCTTGCAAAATATATATACTCAAATGCACACGGATGGTAATCTGGTGTATATAGTGGCTCGCTGCTATAGCCATTTTTATCAAATGTTATCATCTCTCCTGGCTTGACATCTCTAATAAACTTAGCTCCAACTAGCTCAAATGCACATGTCTCGCTAGCTACAATGTAGCCACCATCTGGTAGTTGCCCAATACTAAGTGGGCGAATGCCAAATCTATCTCTTATTACAAACATCTTTTTTCTGCTTTGAATTATAAGGCAATATGCACCCTCAATTTTATCTACTGCATCTTTTATTCTATCTACAAGCTTATCTTTTTGGCTCTTTGCTATTAGATGAATAATATTTTCAGTATCCATATATGTCTGAAATATCGCACCATTTGCTATTAAATCTTCTCTAACTTCTAGCTTATTTGTTAGGTTTCCATTATGTGCAATTGCAATTTCGCCTAGCTTGTATCTTGCAAATACAGGTTGCGCATCTAAAACCGAATCTTTTCCAGCAGTCGAGTAGCGGTTATGCCCAATTGCACATCTGCCATCAAGCACTTTAAAGCTCTCTTCGTTAAAAATATCTGTAACTAAACCTCTATTTTTTATTAAAGATATCGTCTCACCATTTGCTGCTGCAATACCGCTAGACTCTTGCCCACGATGCTGCATTGCAAAAAGTGCATAATACGCAACCTTCGAAGCCTCTTCGCTACCATAAACACCTACAACTGCACACATAAATTAGGCTCCTTATATGCCAATAGCATCGTTAATGCTATATAGCCCACTAGTTTGATTAACCAACCACTTTGCACCTCTAATTGCACCCTTAGAGAAAGTCTGGCGACTTGTAGCTGTGTGAGCTAACTCTATAAATTCTCCATCGTTATAAAAGCCTACTGTGTGTTGCCCTACAATGTCTCCACCACGAAGAGCCATTACTGCAATCTCATCTTTACTTCTTGCTCCAATTTGCCCATCTCTGCCACTTACTCTTACTTTATCTAGCTCTAGTCCACGACCTTCTGCTGCAAACTCTGCAAGTGTTAGTGCTGTACCACTTGGTGCATCTACTTTATGTCTATGATGAGTCTCTACAATCTCGATATCGAAATCTTTTAACTTACCTGCAACATCACGCACAAGTTGCTTTAATAGAGCAATTCCAACAGACATATTCGACGAATATAACACAGGAGCTACCTTAGCAGCCTCTGTTAATAGATTTTGCTGATGCTCGCTAAAGCCAGTTGTAGCTACAACAATTGGTGTAGGGTTTTTAAGTACAGCCTCACAAAGTGCCTCTGTAGCAACTGGAGCAGAAAAATCAATAACTACATCTGCCTCTTTTACCAAAGTATCCATATCATTAGTTACTAATGTATCTTCTGGTAAATTTTCGTTTAACTCATCGAAAACATGCACAACTGCTAGCTTAACTTCGCTATCTGAAATTGTATCTACTATTAAATGGTGTCCCATTCTGCCTGTACTACCTAAAATTCCTACTTTAATCATTAAAAGTTCTCCTGAACATAATTTAGTGCGCTCATTCCTGCAACAGCGCCATCTCCAGCTGCACAAACAACCTGTTTTGCAGCATCTACTCTTATATCACCAGCGGCAAACAAACCATCTACACTTGTTTGCATCTTTAAATTTACAATAACCTCTCCGTTACTATTTAACTCGCATAGGTAGTTTTTATCATCTTGCTTTAAAACACCATTGTTTACATTGTTTCCAACAAAAACAAACACTCCAGGCACTTTTAAATCTAAATCTTTACCATCGCTTACAACCTTTAGACCATCTAGCCCCATAACAGAACCATAAGCCTCTTGTATATGCGCATTAAGTATAAGCTCTATCTTTTCGTTACTCATAACTCTTTGCACTGTTGGAGGTGCTGCTCTAAAGCTATCTCGTCTATGTATAACATAAACCTTCGAGCAGATATTAGCTAAATATAACGCCTCTTCTAGCGCCGTATCGCCACCACCTAATACGGCAACTTCTTTATCTTTATAAAAAAAGCCATCGCATGTAGCGCAAGTGCTTACACCCTTTCCAAAGAACTCATCTTCGCCCTTAAAGCCAGCTCTTTTTGGTGTAGAACCTGTACAAACTAATACACTCTTAGCCTCAAACTCTCCGCTATCGGTAGCAATTTTAAAAATATTACCACTCTTAGTAACCTGTAGAACTTGGCTCATCTTATGCTCTAGCCCAAAGTGCATACACTGCTTTGGCCACGGCTCCATAAGCTCCATACCTGTTAAATGTGGCTCTTGCCTAAACACGCCAGGATAGTTCTCTATCTCACTACTTTGAGTAATCTGCCCACCAGGAAGCCCCATCTCAAACATTACAACATCTTTTAAACCACCTCTAGTGGCATAAAGACCAGCAGTAAGACCAGCAGGCCCACCACCAATTATTGCTAAATCTAGCATTTTATATCCTTTATATTTATAATAGAACTTACTTAAACTATTGGAATAAAAACTATTATAGATACAACCCCAAAAGGGGTTAAGAAGAAATTACGCTAATAGTGCGTCGATTTTCTCAGCAAATACTGCTTTACCAGCTGCGCCAACCATTTGGTCAACTAATTCACCATTTTTAAAGAAAAGAATAGTAGGAATAGATCTAATTCCATACTCTCCAGCTATTGATGGCTGCTCATCTGTATTTACTTTACAAATTTTTGCTTTACCATCGTAATCTTCTGCTAACTCTTCGATTACTGGAGCAATCATTCTACAAGGTCCACACCATGGAGCCCAAAAATCTACTAATGCAACACCTTCGCCAATTGTCTCTTTAAAGTTATCAGCTGTTAACTCAATATATTTACCCATGTAAATCCTTTATTTAATTTAATATAAATAATTATACCCTCTTTATCCAAAAAGAGTAAAATATTTTTACTTTGAGAATATAACAATCTTTTTTTAAATTCTACCTTATTTTAACTCTATCTCTTTAAATTTTGTACTTCTTGTTCCCTCTATCGCCTCTACACTTTTTCCTTTTACTGTATAAACAAACGATATCTTATCTTCAGAGCTAACATTTTCGTTTGCTCTATGCAGAAGTTCAGAGTGAAATAAAACTATATCTCCCTTATTTAAATTAAACGAAACTTTAGACTCTATTAGCTCTTTATTCTCTTCTATATCGTTTCTAAAAAAGCTCTTTTTATCAAATTGGCTCTCTTTAAGCTCCATTTTGTGAGTACCAGATATAAACTCTAAAACCCCATTTTCGCTATCTTCATCGCCAAGTGCTAGCCAAACACTAACTAAGTTCTTGCCCTTAAAGTGCCAATACCTACTATCTCTATGCCAACAAGTATAACTAGATGTTTTTGCTAGCTTTGTCATTATAGAGTTATGGTGCGCGGTAAGTAAAACTACATCTTCATCTAGCACCTGCTTTAATATTGGGCGAATCTCTTGATTTTGCATCCAATTTTTAAATAAAATATCTCTATCGTACACCTGTCTTAGGCGACGAACACTTGTTTTATATTCTGCCTTATCTATACCAATATACTCGTACTCTGTCTCTATTGGCTCTATTTTATACTTTAAATGTACCTTTGCAACATCTCTTATTGCGTCGCAACTTTTACTATCTAAAAAGTTACGAATCAATAAAAATCCATTCTCTCTAAACTCCTCTAACTGCTCTTTACTTAACTGCATAATCTCTCCTTTAGCTACTACTATAAAGTAATATTCTCTATTAACTCTACCCTATCGCCCTTTATAACTAGCGCATCAATACACCAAGCAAAATTTAACCCCTTTTGCTTTAAGTAGTAGTTTGCACTATTTATAATCTTTCTTATTTTAACAGGTGTTATATTATAAATTGGCTCAAAATTCGCACGCGAGCTCTTAACCTCTATAAAGTGCAAAATATTACCCTTTTTAGCAATAATATCAATCTCGCCAAGCTTACTTGCATAGTAGTTTCTATCTACAATACTAAAGCCCCTATCTTGCAAAAAATCTATAGCTCTATCTTCGCTTACTTTACCAAAAAATCTACTCAATTAGCTACACCCCACCTCGCCATCTACTGGCACTACATCTACCTTAACCGATTTAAACTTTGCAGTCATTACAAAGCTATCGCACTCGTCTCCAAATAGAGCATTAATTTTGCTTTTTGCATGGTGAAATGTAGTATATAGTGTATGCTCTTTAATTGTGTTACTATACTTTACATTTAGTGGCTCGCTCTGCCCATATGCACTTTTTAAAATTACTAAGTCTCCAAATATATCTTTTGCGCTAGTTGGAGCTAGCAGAATATCTTCGTCGTACTTTGTCTCTAGTTTTTTGCTTCTTTTTGTTTGCGCTGCATTATTATAGTGTGCTAAGGTTCTACCTGTTGTTAAGTACCAGCCATTAAGAGAGCTACTATCTAAAGAGTTACTTAAGATATCATCTACCATTCCTCTTTGCTCCCAGCTATAATATACAAACCTACCTAAGCCATCATCTGTTCTAAAATCTAGCAAGTGCAATATTGGTGTATCTTCGTGGTAAATTGGCCACTGCATTCCACGCTTAGAGTGGCGCTTAAGCCTATAATATGCTGCCCCACTAAAGCGTCTGTGTGCTACCTCTCTAACTTCGTTCCAGATATCTTCGCTACTGCTATAGTTAAACTCTCCACCCATCTTGTTATCTATTGCTTGTATAACTTCCCAGTCATCTGGTAAATTAGACTCGACAAGTGGCTGGCTAAGGTGTAATCTACGCATTGCATTTACATAAACACCCTCTTTTTCATAAGCACTCTTAACACCAAATACAATATCTGCTCTAGAGGCAATATCTGTTAAAAATAGCTCTTGTACAATTAGTAAATCTAAGCTCTCTATAGCATTTATCGACTTATTAACATTTGGATGAATATGCGTAATATCCTCTCCCATATTAAGAAGTGCTCTAACCTTGCCTTTTTGCATCTGCTCTATTAACTGTGGTGTCATTAAGCCAATCTCTTTTGGCTCTTGGTAATCTGGCGCATAGTATGGCAAGCACCCCATATCGCACGCCCCTTGCACATTATTTTGCCCACGAAGAGGCATAAGCCCAGCACCCTTTTTACCAATATTTCCAGTAAGTAGTGCTAAGTGCGCAAGCGCCATAACTGCCTTACTACCATCGCTATGCTCAGTTACTCCTAGCCCCCAAAATATCATACTCCTCTTAAGTGCATACTCTCTTGCGATATTTGGTATAATTTTTGCTAAATACTCATAACCTGTAACGCTATTAAAAAACTCAGGGTTAGCATACTTATCGTTTAAAATCAACTCTTTATACTCTTTAAAATTGCTAGTTCTGCTATCTACAAAATCTTTGTTATATAGCTCTTCGCTTAAAATTACATACGCCATCATATTTAAAATTAACAAATTTGTCTCGTAAGGTATTACAGTATTGTACTTTGCCCTCTTAGATAGCTTTGTCTCTCGCACATCAATAACTGCAATATTATTCTTAACTCTAGCAACCTCTACAATACGGTTTGCAACAATTGGGTGTGCTTCTATTGTGTTAGAGCCAATTACAATAATAAACTCAGCATCATAAATATCGTCGTATGGGTTAGTTGCAGCGCCCTCTCCAATAGTTGCCTTCATACCCTTTAAGCTTGGCGAGTGGCAAACCCTTGCACAGTTATCAACATGTGGTGAGCCCACCGATTCACGGCAAAACTTCTGAAACAAATACGCATTCTCGCAACTTGTTCTAGCCCCTCCAATTGCACAAAAGCTATCTTTACCAAACTTAGTTGTAATACTCTTAAGTTTATTAGCTGCAATTGTAGTAGCACTATCAAAATCTATAGCATAAAAGTCGCTATTGTAGTTTTTTAGTTTATCTTTATACTTAACCTCTATTTGTGGGTTCTTACTTAAAAACTTTTTAGAGATTAAAGGAGTAGTTACTCTATCTTTTGCATCTACAAAGTCATAGCCATACTTACCCTTAATACAGAGCTTACCCTGCGATACAACACCATCTTTTTGAGCATATATTTTATTAATCTTATTATCGCTAACAACTGCAGTAATATCGCAACCTACACCACAATATGTACAAACACTATCTATCTCTTTACTCATTTAAGAACCCTATTTTTATTACTATTTTTCCATAGTTTTCTTAAAAAGAGTTTATTAGTATACATCTTGACATTTTTATCTAAATTTATTAAGCAATAAAAGCTCTATACAGCTCTAATCTAGATACTCTTCTACCAATTTATCAAAGTACTCCATACGCTCTTTTCCCTTTGGCATACTCTCTCTAAGTGCCTTTAGTTTTGTTAAAAACTCCTCTATATCGTTTGGTATTGTATCTTCTAGTAGCCACTTAAAGCGCTTTGCAAATGCTGGCGAAGAGCCGCTTGTAGATATTGCAACTGTTAAATCGCCTCTTTTAATAAACGACGGAAATATAAAATCACAAAACTCACTATTATCTACAGCATTAACTAAAATATCTTTGCCTCTACTCTCTTTATAGATACTCTCTTGTAAACTAATATCATCTGTAGCTACAATTACAATATCAAAACTATCAATATCTCCAACTCTATATGCTCTATTATATAGGCTAAGGCAATTTGCTTTAATTATCTCATTAGCTTCAAGCGAAACATCTTTAGCAATTACTGTTATCTCTTTTGTAAACTCTACTAACTTCTCTAACTTCTCTGTAGCAATATAACCACCACCAACAACTAAAATATTCTTTTTATTAAAATCATAAAACATTGGAAAGTAAGCCATAAAAAACCTTTTTTGTTTACTCTATCTAAATTAATGTAAAAGTAGTTTGATTAGTATCAATTTACACAAAAAATCTACCCTCAAGCGAGAGTACTAAAGATATAATTTAAGTTACATCTTTGCACAAAAGGTATGTTAACCCCTTTGTACTTTTTGCTTTATAGCTCGCAGTCGTTAATTGTAACTTTTTTATTCTCTACACCTAAAAGCTCACAAGCTCTAGCTTTAATATTCTCTATTGTAAAGCCAAACTTCTCAAATAGCTTATCTGCGGGTGCAGATGCCCCAAAGCTCTCCATTCCTAAAACATCATCTGCATACTTATAGTACTCTAATCCTCTTGCTGCTTCTACTGCTAAAACTTTTGTGTTTTTATCAATTACAGCCTCTTTGTAGCTTGCATCTTGCTCGTCAAACAGATCAAAACATGGCACACTTACAATATTTGCTTTAACACCCATCTTCTCTAGGTAACACCCAGCCATTAAAGATGGCATAAGCTCACTGCCACTTGCCATAATTGTTAAAGTAGCACCCTCTCTTTTCTTAACAATATACGCACCATTGCTTACTTCTCCAAAGTCTCTTTTTGGCTTAAGCGTCTTAAGCTTTTGGCGACTTAATACAAACGCACTTGGTGCATTCATATCTAGTGCACACTTCCACGCCTCTAAGTTCTCTGTAGCATCAGCAGGACGCCATACATAAAAGTTAGGTAGTGCTCTAAATTGGCTAAGCTGTTCTATTGGCTCATGTGTTGGGCCATCTTCGCCTACACCAATACTATCGTGTGTCCAAATAAAGTAGTTCTTAATTTTTGTTAAAGCAGCAACTCTTGCCGATGGCTTTAAGTAGTCGCTAAATACAAAGAATGTTGCATTAAAAGGAATAATAGTACCATAAAGAGCCATTGCATTTGTAATTGCGGCCATAGAGTGTTCTCTAATTCCAAAGTAGATATTCTTACCATTTGGAAAATCGCCTAAATCTTTAAGCTCAGTCTTATTAGATGGCGAAAGATCCGCACTACCACCTAAGAAACTTGGCACACCCTTAGCAATTGCATTTAAAATAACACCATTGCTATCTCTTGTTGCCATCTCTTTTTTATCAGAAAAATCTGGCCACTCAATATTGCTAAAGTCAGGATTTTGTAGCAGTTTTAATGCCTCTACCTGCTCTGGAAGTGGCGCTTGCCCTAATAAGTGATTCCACGCTTTTTGCGCCTCTTCGCCCCTAATAATAGCCTCTCTAAAGCTCTCAAGCGCTTCGCTATCTATGCTAAATGGCTCTAGTGGATAGTTCTCTTTCTCTTTAGATGCTTTAATAATATCTTCGCCAAGCGGAGAGCCATGAGTCTTATGGCTACCCTCTAGCTCCATAGCACCACGCCCAATAATTGTATTTGCAATAATTATTGTTGGTTTAGCTGCATTTTTAACATCGTTAAATGCTTTATCTATCTGCTCACCACAGTGCCCATTAACTTTTATAACATCCCAATTTTGAGCCTTAAATCTAGCCTCTACATCTTCGTCCCAAGCTATTTTTGTATCGCCCTCAATTGTAATATGGTTGCTATCGTAAATTAAAACTAAATCTTTTAACTTTAATCTACCAGCAAGCGAGCAAGCCTCGTAGCTAATACCCTCTTGCAAGTCGCCATCACCACAAAAGCAGTAAACTTTATGGTCTATTATTTTACAAGTTTCGCTATTTACTTTGCTAGCTGTGTACTCTTTTGCCATAGCAAAACCAACAGCATTTGCAACACCCTGTCCTAGTGGTCCTGTTGTTATCTCTACACCCTCTGTATGCCCATACTCTGGGTGTCCAGGAGTTTTAGAATCTAGCTGTCTAAACTCTTTTAAATCATCTAAAGATACATTATACCCCCAAAGGTGCAACAAAGAGTAAATAAGCGCCGATGCGTGCCCACCAGAGAATACTACTCTATCTCTATTTATCCAATTTGGATCTTTTGGATTATGCTTTAAGTGTTTACTTAAAGCCACAGCAATATCAGCTAAACCCATAGGTGCGCCTGGGTGTCCACTGTTAGCCTTTTGTATCATATCTGCACTTAAAAATCTAATTGTGTTAGCCATCTTTTTATTAAGCTCTTTTGACATCTTGTTCCTTTTAATTAATGTGTCTGTATAAATATTTATCTAAAATTGGTTTTAGAGCACTTTGTAGTTTGGGCTCAAACTCACTAAACTCTGCCTCTAGCTCTTTTGCAAGATTGTTTGCATACTTTAGCGACTCTTCAAAGCCTATAATATTTATAAAGCTATTCTTATCGCCATCGTGTCCTGTTGGTTTACCCGCTTCGCTTGCACTACAAGTTACATCTATAATATCGTCTTGAACCTGAAACAGTACTCCTAAATCTATACCAAAGTTGTATAGTTTACTCTTTACTTTTGCATCAAGCCCCACAATAACCGCACCCATAAGCATAGATGCTGCAATTAATTTAGCTGTTTTGTTTTTATGTAGCTCCTCTACTTCGCTTAAAGCTAGCGGAGTGTTCTCGAATGTTAAATCTACCGCTTGCCCAAGCACCATACCGCCTAAGCCACCATTTGTAGCCAATATCTTAACAAGTTCAATCTGTATATCTGCTCTAAATGCCGAAGTAGAGATAAGCTCAAAAGCATATGTATTTAGCGCATCGCCAATAAGCGTTGCTGTTGCCTCGTCGTACATTATATGTAGCGTCTCTTTTCCGCGACGAAGCGGAGAGTTATCCATACAAGGTAGGTCATCGTGAATTAGCGAGTATGTATGAAAAAGCTCCACAGCCAAAGCCACTTTGTAGCTAGACTCCACAAGTAGCGGCTCGTAAGCTTTTACAACATTTAGCAAAAGTTTTGGGCGAAAATGCTTGCCACCATTACTAACTATATACTCTAATGCCCTATTGTAATGAGGATGAAAGCTATCTACACTAGGAATGTTACTCTTTAGGTACTCTTGAAAACTTTGCATATATCCTCTTAAAAAATTAATGCAAAATTATATCAAAATTTAGTAAAATTATAATTGAAGCCTGCGCTAAAATAGAAAAATAAGGAGAAGAGATGAAAATTAGTATAAGCAAACTAATTATGTACATTATTGTTGGTTTTGTACTAGTTTGGATTCTCTTCGTTTATAATGTATCGCACAACAATCAGCACCTTAATTTATATATGGACAGATACATCTTAGTCTCTCTTATATATATTATTGTCTTAAACATTGTAATAAATTTGCTAAACTACATAAAAGACAACTATGTCTAAAAACAAATTTGCAACACTTAAAAAGGCTATTGCTATAAGTATGGTTAGTATTTGGGTGGCTTTGCTCTTTCAAATATTTAAAAGCGGCGGTGCTATGTCTAGCCAGCTACCTAAGTGCATATTTACAACAATTACAATCTTTGCAATACTAAACCTTACCCTAAAAGGTATAGAGTACCTAGAGAAAAAACAGAACTAATTTATATTTAATTTTTGTATATAATTTTTACCCTATTAAAATAGCCATAACTCTTCTTGGCCTTAAACTCTCTACCATTAATACTATAGTCTATAAATAGTTCACTACTGCTTATCCACTTAAAAGAAAGCGCCACATAACTTGGCTCACCCTTAATAAGCAAGATATTTCCACTGCTATTGTCTAAACTTTCATCAAAATCCAATATAGAAACTTGGGTGCTAAAGCCCGTAGTTGCTCCACAATCTCTTGCAAATACTACAGCCTTTAATAGCCTATTTGGCGAAGCATACTCTTTATAAACTATATTTTTACAAATATCATCAGTAGCGTATAAAAACAAGCTAATATATATGCCTAAAGTTAATACAGAAAGCAAAATAACTTTAGTTGCAGTTTTTATTGCTCCATACAAAAGTTAGCTCTTTATTTTTGCAATCTTAGCTATCTCTTTTATAATATCTTTCTCTTTTTTATCCTCTACACTTACAACATAATCTGCTACTTCTTTATAGGCAATTTTACGCTCATTATATAGCGCTTTTGCTTTATCTAAATCTTGAAAAAGCGGACGCTTAGCCAATTTTGCTTTAGAGTTTTTAGCATTTTTTAATCTGTTATATATCCATTCAAAAGAGGCATCTAGCAGTACTACTTTACCAATTTTATTAATATTATTAACTTTATAAAAACCACCACCGCAGCTAATTAGTGTACCTTTTACCTTTTTCTCTAGCCACTTTGCAGTCTCTTGCTCTTTTTTTCTAAAATAGCTCTCGCCCTTTTTTTCGAACATTTTAACAATAGTTTTATTCTCTTTAGACTCTATTAAATCATCTGTATCTATATTAAAAACACCATACTCTTTAGCAAAAGCTCTAGCAATTGTGCCCTTACCAACACCCATAAATCCAATAAGTACAATATTATTTTTCATAGTTTTCCTAATATAGTTTTAAAAATATTATATCAAAATCAATTAAAATTTTAATAGTGCAGATTGTAAAAAAAGTAGAAAGCTAAATCTATCTTTTGCAGACTTAAAAGTATTTAAAATAAAAATTTATATATATTGCACTAGAGTAAAAAGTAAAATGCTCTACTTTTACTAGTGCAAAATTTTTGTTTATGCGTATATAGACTCTTTACCAGCCTCTTGTGCTAGTAATCCATAAAATAGTGATCTATATTTTTTTCTGTTAGAAGAACCTAACTTTTGGCACACTCTTTGAATCATCTCATCTAAGCTATTGTTAGTTTGCTCTAATCCTAACTTCTTCTTTAGATAGTTGTTTCTAATTCTATCTAACTCGCTCTTGTCACCACATGCTACAATCTCTGTATCTGCTCTATAAATTGCAGGCCCTAAAGATTTAGAAATATTTGCAATATACTCATCACTCATTCCTAATCCTAGCTTACTATTCTCTGCTTGATATAGCGCAATTTTATCATCTAATTTACTCAAAATTTTCTCCTTGTTCGATTAAACTAAGACTATTATAGCAATAATAAAGTGAAAAAATCAATATATATGTCATATTTTTATATTTTTGTATCTATTTACATAAAATTACTACATTAAGTGCATATTATCGACACATTAAACATTATAGTAAGGTTTTGGTATAATAAAAAAGTAATAGCTCTATTTTAAAATATTCTCTTTTTTTAAGTAATTTGGTAGTTAAAAGTAGCAATTTACATTTTGCTACTATCTATAGTTATAACAGTATGTACATTACCTCTTGGGTTAAAATCTGCTATAACTCTCATCCATTTTGGTTCTAGCTTGCTATATAGTGCGTCAAATATCTCGTTAGCACTATTTTCGTGGCTAATGTGTCTATTAGCAAAAGAGTTAATATATAGCTTTAACGCTTTAAGCTCTATTACCTTCTCGTTAGGTGTGTACGAAAGCTTAATAGTTGCAAAATCTGGATAGCCGCTTCTTGGGCATTTGCACATAAACTCTGGTAGCTCAATATCTATTACATAACCCTTTTTGTGTTCGTTTGGCCAAAAATTCTCGCTACTGTTAATATCAAACTCTAGTATCTCTTTTTCACCATATTTCATCTAATACCCTTAAACATCTAGATGCTTAACATCTTTTGCATGCGTCTCAATATATGCACGGCGCGGCTCAACTTCGTCACCCATAAATAGCACAAATGCTTCGCTAGCTGTATCGAAATCTTCTATCTTAACTCTAAGCAATCTTCTGTTTGTAGGATCCATTGTTGTCTCCCAAAGTTGCTCTGGGTTCATCTCACCAAGACCTTTATAACGCTGAATATAAGCACCTTTTTTAGCAGCTTCTTCAATCTTAACTAAATCATCAAGCAAGTCTCTTTGCTCTAGCTCTTCGTTCATATAATCTTTTATCTTTTGGTAGATATATATAGCCTCATTATAGTGTGGGCTAGTAAATAGTGTATCATCAACTATAAGCTCCTCTAAGCCCTCGTTAGTTTGCACATAGTAGTGTAGCTTCTCTTCATCTACATATTTATTTAAAATGTTATAGCCAAGATCTTTAATAAAGCCCTCTAAATCTGTTGCTAAATCGCTATTGCTTTTACCTGCTACATCTGGGTTTTCTATCATGTATCTTAAAACCTCAGCCATTGCAAAACGCTTATCTAGCTCGTTTAATGTTAACTGATAGTACGCTACTAACTTAAATAGAGATATCAAATCCTCTTTTCCAAGAGTCTGCATCTCTATGCTATCGATACCCTTTTCAATCATAAAGTCTTTTAGTGCTTTATCATCTTTTAAATATGTCTCGCTCTTACCCTTTTTGTATCTATAAAGTGGAGGTTGCGCGATATATAAATAACCATTTTCTACAACTGGGCGCAAGAATCTAAAAAAGAATGTCATTAGTAGTGTCTGAATGTGGCTTCCATCTACATCGGCATCTGTCATTATAATAATCTTATGATATCTTAGCTTCTCTTCGTTAAACTCATCACCAATTCCACAACCAAGTGCAGTAATCATATTTTTAATCTCATCAGAGCGTAAAATCTTCTCTAATCTAGCTTTTTCAACATTTAAAATTTTACCCTTTAGTGGCAAAATTGCTTGGAATACTCTATCTCTACCTTGCTTTGCAGAACCCCCTGCCGAGTCGCCCTCCACCAGATATAGCTCGCTTGCTGCTGGGTCTTTGCTTTGGCAATCTGCTAGTTTGCCTGGCAATGTACCTACGCTCATAGAGTCTTTTCTTTTTACTAAATCTTTAGCTCTTTTTGCTGCCTCTCTACCCTTTGCTGCTAAAAGCACTTGCGCCATAATAGCCTTAGCCTCTATTGGGTTCTCTTCTAAGTATTTATTAATTCTTTCATAAACAAATTTTTGCACAAGAGGACGCACATAAGAAGAGCCTAATTTACCCTTAGTTTGCCCCTCAAACTGTGGCTCTGGCACTCTAACACTAACAATTGCCACAAGTCCCTCTTTAGCATCGTCTCCACTAATTTTTGTATTTTTCTCTTTTGCATTTGCATTTTTAGATACATAATTAGATATTGCTCTTGTAAGCCCAGCTCTAAAACCAGCCTCATGAGTACCGCCTTCTATTGTTTTAATGTTATTTACAAAACTCAAAGCCGTATCTCTATCGCTATTTTGGTACATAAACGATATATCCATCTCAATATCGTCTGCCTTACCTTCGAATATTTGCGCGCTAGATAGTGGCTCTTTTGTAGACATATCCTCTACAAACTGCTTTATACCACCCTCAAAATGATACTTCTCTTTAGTGCCATCTCTCTCGTCTTTAAAGTCTATAGAGATTCTTGGGTTAAGGTACGCTAGCTCTTTAAAACGCTTAGTTAATATCTCTTTTTTAAACTCTACAGTCTCTGTAAAAATAGTATCATCAGCCCAGAACTCTATTCTTGTTCCTGTCTTTCTTGGGCTATCACCAGTAATCTCTAGCTTAGTAACTGGAATACCCTTCTCAAACCACTGCTCGTGTACTTTACCGTCTCTCCATATAGTTAAATGTAGTTTCTTAGCAAGTGCATTTACAACAGATACACCAACACCGTGTAATCCACCAGATACCTTATATGTATCTTTATCAAACTTACCACCAGCATGAAGCACAGTTAAAACAACAGTAGCAGCCGAAATCTTCTCTGTAGGGTGTTCAGCAACTGGAATACCACGACCGTTATCTTCGATAATTGCAGAGCCATCGCCAGTTAAAGATACCTTAATTGTATTACAAAAGCCAGCCATCGCCTCATCTATCGAATTATCTACAACTTCGTAAATAAGATGATGAAGCCCCCTAATAGATGTATCTCCAATATACATTCCAGGACGCTTTCTTACAGCTTCTAAACCCTTTAAAACCTTAATATTACTAGCACCATAATCTGCCATAACTCTCTCCAAAGATAAATTAATATATTATACCAAAAGCACAGAGAATTACCCTTAAGCAAAGCCCAAATTAAGATCTAAAATTTACCGTTGTTAAAAATATCTTAAAGCAGATAGCAATTTTTTTAAATATTGGCAACTAAAGCTCTAGTAAATCGCCAACATTTAAGCGCTTAGTAGCCTTTACATTTATATCTTCTATTGTATTAATATTGCCATTTTTATAAGCCTCTATTGCCCAGCGCCCAACCATAACAGCATTATCCGAGCAGTACTTTAACTCTACCTCTAAAAGCTCTTTATTAAACTCTTTACATAGGCTTTTAAAGTTATCTTTTATATAACTATTTGCGCTAACACCACCAACAATTGCAAAATATCTAGAGGCATCACTCTTAAATACCTTTTTAGATTTTTGTATTAAGTGCCTAATAACTGCATACTCAAACGAAGCAGCAATATCACACTTATCGCTATGCGTTATGCCCTCTCCTAATCTTTCAATCTCTAGCCTAACAGCATTTTTAAGCCCCGATAGCGAAAATGCAACCAAAGGCGAATTTTGCATTGGCACAGGAAAAGCAAACCTATCTCTGCTTCCCTCTTTTGCCATCTTCTCAATAATTGGCCCACCAGGATAGCCCAAATTTAGCATCTTTGCTACCTTATCATAAGCCTCACCTACGCTATCATCTATAGTAGTTGCTAATATTTGCATTTTATTAAAACTCTCTACCCTTAAAAGTTGCGTGTGCCCTCCAGAGACAAGCAACATAAGTATAGGCAACTGCTCTTGTTTTTCTATAAAAAGCGAATACACATGCCCCATTAAGTGGTTAACACCAATTATTGGAACACCCAAAAAGCTACTAACAGCCTTTGCCATAATAACACCCTCGTGCAAAGATACCGAAAGCCCAGGATGCGTAGTAACGGCAACTTCTTTAATTTGCTCAAAGTATGGTTTTAACTTCTCAAGCAAATTTGGCAAAGCAACAGCGTGCAATCTGCTAGCAAGCTCTGGCACAACACCACCATACTCACAATGCTTGCTCTCTTGCGAAATCTTTAGATGCTCAATTACCTCTAGTGTATCAATATTAGTAAGTGCAATAGAGCTATCATCGCAACTGCTCTCTATGCTTAGTATTAGGTTCATTATCTACTACTCTCCAAAACAAATAATTTTCTCTCGCCTCTATATTCTAAAAAAATATCTTTTTCGTATCTTAATCCGCACTTTTGCAAAATCTTTTGAGATACTATATTATTTGGATGCGTAGTTGCTACAACTCTTGTTTTAAAATGGCTTTGTATAAACTCTATTTGAGCCAATGCAATCTTTGTTGCAAAGCCTTTACCCCAATACTCTTTTGCTATAATATATCCCAACTCATAAGATTTATCATCAAATTTAAAAATCCCGCCAAAGCCAATAATTTTATCTTTATAAACAATTGGGCTAAATTTTAATTTACCATCAAAATTAAAGTTCTTTTTTATATAGCTTATCGCTTCATCTTGGCTAAAAGTTTTACCAAATGTATATCGCATTAAATCAAAATCTGCAAAATATTTAGATAGTATTTTAATATCTTCTTCTTTTGTTGTTACCAAAGCTAAATCGTCATATTTTGCTATAACTTTTCTATTTTCTAAAATTCCTTTTTGCAAAACTCTTCTACCTCTTTATCAATTTTAAAAATATCTTCTATGCTATTTGGCTTAACATCTTCAAACTTTTTATACGCTTTTAAAATATTGCTTGTCAT
>CAZFCZ010000086.1:0-5597 GCA_964517485.1 uncultured Nitratifractor sp.
TAGTGCTTTTATTGTTTTAGCTAAATAGTTGTATCAAAATGTTATAATTAATTAAAAAGAAGTTACACTAAATGGCAAAAAAGAAAAGAAAGCATTTTATAAAGTTAAATAATAAAATTAAGTCTCTATTTAATGGTGAACCATTCGAAGATATTGTTACACAATTAAGCGACGATGCGCTATATGGGCTTTTAATGCTTTTAGAAGAAGATATAGGCTCTCTAGAGAGAGACGATATTATAAAGTACCTACGAAGGCTCTGGAGCGAAGGTGACTTTAGAGTAAGAAAACTAATTGTAGATTATTTAGAAGATCATAAAAGAGATATAGAAAGCAGTAGTAAAGATAAAGTTGATTTAATACTCTCTTTTTTAGATAGCTACTCCCCTACTCCACAAGAAGAAGAGATTATTCTTTCTGATTTTATAGATAAAAAATTATCTAAAATTACACCTAAAAAGGTTAAAAACAAGCTCTTTTACCTTAGAAAATTAAAAATTTTAAATGTATACGAAGAGCTTTTAGACATTGAGTTTACAAATATACAATCTATAGAGTTTACAGAAGCCTTTATACTGCCATTAGATGAGCATGATATTAATATAAACTTAGTTTGCACTATAGATATAGGTATCTCTACAAGTGATTTAATAAAGAAAGAAAAAGATGAAATTATAGAGCTACTTAACGCTAAAAAGGCCAAAGCAAAAGAGATTAAAGAGCAAGAGTTGCAAGACTTTATAGTATCTTGCAGGCAAATAAGCTATTTAGATAGTAAAGTGCTAGATAAAATATTTAAGCAAGTCAACGAGCCAATAAGAGACCTTTACCATACGCCAGTATCGTTAAAAATTGCTAAAAAAATAGTAAGAAGTTTCTCTAAAAGTATCGAAGTTTCGGCTAATAAATTAAACTTTTTAATATCTAAAGATTTTGTATATAGCAAATATAATCAAGAGCTAGAGCACAGTATATATATTAACTACGAAAAGAGAGTTTTATATAGTTCAATATGGACAAATAAAGTTAGCGAAATAGTCGAAGAAATGGAGTCTAGAAGAGTTAGTATTGTAGCTCATTTTGAACAATATATAGAGAGTATGCTTTTAAGAATAAAAGAGGCTATCTATCCGCTAGAGATGAGAGAAGAGGAGATAGAGAGCTATGCTATATCTTTTTTAGTGCCATATGTAAAAACTAATAGAAGTTTAGAGTTAAAAGAGAAATTAATTAAAAGAGCTATATATCACTTTAACGAGCGCTATAAAGAGCAAAAAAAGCGAGAGTTACTACTTGCAAAGACAATTAGAGACTTTAAAAAGCTATTTCCTGTTGCTAGAAGCCTAAATAGAGAGATAATCTTTAATGTAGGTCCAACAAATAGTGGTAAAACATACTCGGCACTAAAAGAGCTAAAAGAGGCAGATAGTGGCTTGTATTTAGCGCCATTGAGACTTTTAGCGCAAGAGGGGTACGAAGATTTAAAAAGTTGCTCTATAGGTGTATCGCTAATTACTGGCGAAGAGGAGATAATAGACGAAGAGTCAACACATATTAGCTCTACAATAGAGATGCTAAATAGTGATATCGAAGTAGAAGTTTGCGTAATAGACGAAGTGCAGATGATAAAAGATAGAGACAGAGGTTGGGCGTGGGCTAATGCACTAATAGGCGCACCTGCTAAGAGGGTTATTCTAACAGGATCGAGCGATGCGTTAGATGTTGTAAAAGCAATAGCAGAGTATTTGGGCGAAGAGTTAAAAGTAGTAGAGTTTAAAAGAAAAAACTCTTTAGAGCTTTTATCCTCCCCAACTTTGCTTGATGCTATAGAAGAGGCAACAGCTATTGTTACATTTTCGCGTAAAGATGTTTTGGCAATTAAAAGTAAGTTAGCTGGTAAATTTACAACATCTGTTGTGTATGGCAATCTATCGCCCGAAGTTAGAAGAGAAGAAGCAAAGCGCTTTAGAGAAGGCAAAAGCCAAGTGTTAATAGCTACAGATGCTATTGCAATGGGGCTTAACCTGCCAATTAAGACTCTTTTATTTGCAAAAGATAATAAGTTCGATGGACTACAAAGAAGAGAGCTAACAACAACCGAAATACTACAAATTGCAGGGCGTGCAGGACGCTATGGGTTGCACGAGAGTGGTTATGTAGGGGCGCTAGAACACCCTACTCTCTCGACAATTAAAGCTAAGTTTAACAAAGAGTTAAAGCCAATTGAGCTACCAATTTCGGTAATGGCATCTTTAGAGCATGTGCTACTTATTGGAGATATTTTACAAACTGATAACTTATATACAATTTTAGACTTCTTTGCATCTAATATGGAGTTTGATGGCCCATTTGTTGCTGCAAATATTGACTCTATGCTAGAGGTTGCTAAGATTGTAGATGAGTATAAGCTAGATTTAGTATCTAAGTACCATTTAGCGTGTGCACCAGTATCGATTAGTTCACCACATATACAAAAGGCATTTAATAGGTACTTAAGACTACTGCAAGAGAATAAAGAGGTTAAGTTTTTAGAGCCAAATATAAAATCTAAAAAGGCAATAAGCTATAGTGCCCTCTTAAGTGCAGAAGATATCGTTAAAGAGGTGTCGCTATATTTATGGCTTAGTTTTAAATTTGGAGAGCACTTTAAAGATATTGATATTGCAAATAGAACAAGAGACAAACTAAATAGCTATATAGAAAGAAGTCTAAAAGAGTCTGACTTTAAAAAGCAGTGTAGTAGGTGCGGTAAAGTATTGGATTTAAGTTATAAATTCTCTATTTGCGATAGATGCCACACAAGAGCAAAAAGAGGTTATGTGCGAGCTAGCAGAAGTAACAAAAAAAGAGAGAGAAGATGAATAGAGTATATTTAAGTAATAAATTTGGAGTAAAATTTAACTTTACTCAGAGTCCAGATACATTTAAAGTTATAGAAAATAGTAAAATAAAGCCAGATAAAAAAGGTGAGTATAGATTGATAGAAGCCTCTAAAGAGGAGATATCGACTATGGAGATGGTTGAGTATTTAAGCTCGGTATTTAAGATAAAAGAGAGCGAAATTGGCTATGCGGGGCTAAAAGATAAGCATGCAGTAACTAAACAGTTTATTACTCTACCAAGATATGTTAATTTAAAAAAGTTTAATAATAGCAGTAGAGTTACACTTAAAGAGGTAGGATATTGTAGAGATAGGTTAAGAGTTGGTAATTTAGTATCAAATAGCTTTGAGATAGTACTTGATTGCGTAAGTAAAGATGAGTTCCCAAAACTACAGAGTGCATTTTTAAATATTGCTAAGGTTGGGTTTGCTAACTTTTTTGGGTATCAAAGATTTGGCTCTTTAGACGATAGCTACCTAAAGGGTAAAAAGATATCAGAGCACGGAAAAGGTAGTAAAAATCAAAATAGTAAAATACTACTAGCAGCGTATCAAGCTAAATCGTTTAATAAGTGGTTAAATAGAAGACTAGAGTTATCGAGAAATATTATGCAAAATAAGCAAGATAGTATTATTAGTAGCTTCTCCACTGCTCTACGAGACGAAATTAAAAAGCAAAAATCTATTTATAAGTTACTACCAGGAGATTTGGGTTATTTTTTTAAAAAAGGTAAAAAAAGCTTTGAGGTAGCTAATAATATTAAAAAATATACAGATAGTTTTATGCTTAAGAAGTATCGTCCTACTGGCGTTTTATTTGGTTCTAGTGTAAGATTATCGGTTTCTGTGGCTGGTAAAATAGAAAGAGAGTACATAGACTACTCTTTCGATGCCCTAAGAGGAGCTAGAAGAGACTCTTGGGTTTACCCACAAAATTGTAAAATTGTCTATAGCGAGAAAAAGCATAAAGCAACTCTTAATTTTACCCTACCCCCTGGCAGCTACGCCACTGTTTTACTAGAAGAGCTACTACAAAGAGAGTTAAAATAGTTTAAATATTAAATAATCCATTATTTGGCAATGTTGTTAAGCTCTATAAAAGTGTGCATTCTTTATAATGAACTAAGATTTTTATAAAGGACAGTAATAATGAATAAAACTTATTTTCTATCTATAGTATTAGCTTCGGTACTTTTTGCTTCTGAAAATAGTGGCATTAAAATAATTGAAGATAAAAATAAAATTATTAACAATAACAATATTAGTAATGTTACAGCTGATAATGAGGCAATTGTAATATTTGATGACAATACTACAATGGGGCAAATGCGCTCTAAAATGGAAAAAGCATTAGGTAAATTTGAAAGCACAGATTATAAAATTATTAATGGCTCTCACATTCGCTCTAGTAAAAGCTTTGATATGCTTAAAACTATCCTTACTAAAATGGGTGGTGTAAAAAAAGTTGAGCCAAACTATGGGTACCAGCCTGTAGAAGCCAGTAACGATAGCTACTATAGCAAGCTTTGGGCAATAGAGAATACTGGACAAAGTGTAAATGGAACTGAAGGAACAGCAGATGCCGATATGGATGTTAAAGAGGCTTGGGATCTAGAAAAAGGCAGTAGCGATGTAGTAGTAGCTGTTGTTGATACAGGTGTTGATTATAACCATAATGATTTAGCAGATAATATGTGGTCTGGCGATAGTAGACACCTACATGGATATGACTTTGCAGGTGATGATAATGGTAACAACGATAGCGATCCTATGCCAGATAAACCATATGATGAAAAGGGGCATTACCATGGTACTCATGTAGCTGGTACTATTGGTGCTATTGGAGATAATAGCAATGGTGTAAGTGGAGTTGCGCAAAATGTACAGATAATGGCTCTAAAAGTATTTAGACCAAATGGTTATGGCTACTCTAGTGATATTTTAGAAGCTATGGACTATATTGCTGAGCAAAAAGATAATGGTGTAAATATTGTTGCAGTTAATGCAAGCTATGGTGGTGGCGGAAGTGATGGCGATAGTATGGATAAAGCTATTGCTAAGCTTGGCGAAAAAGGTATTGTTTTTTGTGCAGCAGCTGGAAATGATAGTAAAAATATAGATACAGATCCTGTTTATCCAGCAAGTTATAGTGCTAAAAATATTATTACAATTGCTGCTAGTGATCAAGATGATAAACTTGCATCTTTCTCTAACTATGGTAAAGATACGGTTGAGATTTCGGCGCCAGGAACAAGTATATTAAGTGCTTATCCAGATAATCAGTATGCATATTTACAAGGTACATCTATGGCTACACCTAATGTTACTGGTGTGGTTGCCCTGTTGGCATCTTACAATCCAAGCTCTAGCTTAGAAGATAGAATTAAAGCAATAGTTGAAAATGTTGATACAAAATCTGCATTAAATAATAAGGTATCTTCTAATGGTCGCGTTAATGCATATAAAGCACTTAAAGCAATAGAGAGCGCAAGTAACAATAAAGCACCAGTTGCAAAAGATGATAGCGCTAAAACTAAAGAAGATAGTAAAGTAACAATAGATGTTATTAATAATGATAGCGATGCAGATGGAGATAGTTTAACAATTAAAAGCATAACAAACCCAAGCCATGGTAAAGCAGAGATAAAAGATGGCAAAGTAATATACACTCCAGAAGCAAACTATAATGGCGAAGATAGCTTTAGTTATGTTGTAA
>CAZFCZ010000087.1:0-27146 GCA_964517485.1 uncultured Nitratifractor sp.
TCTGGTGCGGTAATAGCGTATTTAATCACTATTTTTTAACTCTTTTAGTAGTTTTGTTTGCTCTTTAATAAGTTCGTGGTTTATAAAAAATCTGTATATAACTTCTAAAACTAATACTAGTAGTAATCCTGCCATTGCGTAAATTAGAGCATTAATTAATTTTACAAAAAAGTTAGCTTCTATAGAGAAAAATCCATAAAGTAGAGCATAAAAAGTAAAAGCCCAAGATGCTCCTAAAAGAGCATTTAGTATTATATTAATATACTTGGGCTTAAGATGCATAAATTATGCAGCGCTAGCTGCTGGAGCTTCGTCGTGATGCTCGTCGTGGTCTTCTATTAGTACTGCACCTGCAAGGTAAACATAAGTTAAGATCATAAAAATAAATGTCTGAAGAACAGCCATAAAGCTTAACATTGCAAATGGTACTAAAGGTATAATCCATGGAGTTAACATTAGTAGTACCCATAAGAAAAGGTCATCACCCTTAATGTTACCAAATAGACGGAAAGATAAAGAGATAATTCTTGAAATATGAGAAACAATCTCGATAGGGAACATTAATGGCGCAAGTGCTGGCACTGGACCCATAAAGTGCGCAAAGTAATGAACAACACCATTTTTCTTAATACCTTCGTAGTTGTAGTAAAAGAATACTGCTAACGCTAAAGGTAGTGTTACATTAATATTAGATGTAGGAGACTCAAACCCAGGAATAATACCAATAATGTTAGAGAAAAATACAAATAATCCAATAGTTGCTACAAGTGGTAAATACTTTCTTGCATACTCTTCGCCTACAACATCTCTACCCATAGATAAAACTCCACCAAGATAAAGCTCTACAACATTTTGCATACCTCTAGGTACTACAGTTAATCTTTTAGTAGCCAATACAGTAACTAATACAATTAAGCCTGTAACTAGTGCTAAGTGTCCAATAACTAATGAGTCACCATGACCAAAAAGTGACCCAATAAAGGTAAATACGGTTTCTTCCATAACCTCTCCTATATAAAAATTGTTGCGATTATACCAAATTCTAGCTAAGGAAGCTATAAAATTATAGCTTTAAATTATACATATATTAACAATTTCTATATTTAGGCGAAAATGTTACTAATTGACTCTTATTTTATATATAAATGCAAATTAAACACACTAACAAAGTAGGCAAGTGGGATACTACTTTTTAAATAGATCTCTTATGCCACCAAATGTAGCACCAACTTTTAATTTTAAACCCACTGTTGTATGGTATTTGTTCTCTTTTCTTAGCTCTACAGATGGCGTAATTTCGTAAAACATCCAATCTTTATTTTGGTACTTATTGTGATATTTAAAGTAAATATAAAAGTCGTTCTTTTTTGGATTTTTAAAGTGAGTTAATTTTGCATTAGCAACAAAACCTATTCGATAAAAATTGTAATTGCTATACTCTTTTTGTAAAATAAATTCAGAAGTTAGTGTCTGTTTACTACTTTTACTTGTATATTCAAAGTTTCCTAACCATCCTAAAAGCACATCGCTTCCGTAGTTATATAGTAGTTGCGAAGAGATGTTATCTTTTATTTCGCCTGCTAAATAGTAACGAAGTGTGTTTTTAATATTTATCTCTGTTTTTTTAGTGCTTTTAATATTATACGAAGATACAACACCAACATATGGTTCTAATAAAAATTTACTATTAAATCTTACACCACCACTTAAGTGTGTAGCGTATTTTTTGCCACTCCACTGGCTAAAGCTAATACCTAAGTTATAATTATCGTCGCTATTAGTTTGCGAATCGCTTTTAGAGAGAAAAGACTCTTTAGAGTTAATTAAACTCTTATAAGCATTAACTTTCTCTAGTGTTAAGTTTACTTTATCTTTAAATCTTGGTAGGTTAAGCGACAAAGAGAAGTCGTAGTTATTACTAAATTTACCCTTGCTTGTAGAGCCAATTTCATAAGCTACAGAAACCTTGGTATTACTTAGGTTTTTATTGTCATCTTTGCTTGCTAAGTATCTATCTACAACATCGCTTTTATCCATAACCCACTTAGAAACTAGAGTATGGTATTTATCTAAATTATTATTTAAATCGCTATTTGCACTAAATGCTATAATTGGTAATGTAAGTAGTAATATCTTTTTCATACGGATATTATACTATAAAATTCCTTCTTGTCCAATACGATATAGAGCAAAATCATATTTTATTGGATCTTTTGTATCGAACTCTTTTAAAGTATTGGTTAACTCTATAGCTGCTTTTAAATCGTTGGCTTTTCTTTTTAGCAAACCTAGCTTTCTAGATATATTTAGGGTATGGGTATCTAGTGGCATTATTAAATCTTTTTTATCTATTTTGCTCCAAAGCCCCATATCTAAAGAGTTTTTTCTTACCATCCAGCGAAAATACATAAAGTATCTTTTATAAGTTCCAGCCCCTGCTATCTTGTTTATTGGCTTTAAAAAGTAAAAATTAAAGCCGTGTGTATTGCTTGGAGTTATATCTCTAATAGTACTAATTAGGCTTGAGAGTCCATCTACTAAGTTGTGGCTATTTTTGTAGCCATTATATACTAAATTTTCTATAGAGTCTATCTCTTTAAGTCGCTTAATTGTTAAAAAAATATCAACAACATCTTGGGGCTTTTGAAAACGATAATAGTGGCCTAAAAGCTCTTTTTTAATGCTCTTTTCGCTTGCATTTAATATAGAAAAGTCTAAGCTATCTAAAAACTTAACAATTAACTTTGCATTACCGTACGCAAATAGTGCGCATATTAAAGATATATACTCGTCTTCATACCTTTTTGCCACCATAAGCGGGTCTGGTTTATCGTAAGATAGCTCATGTGCGCTATCTCTTTTAAGTATCTCTGCATCTAAAAGCTCTTTAACACTTTGCATAAATTTTAAAGCTTGCCTTTAACTTTATATCTACTTGCAACTGCAATTAAAGCAAATACTGTTGCCACTGCAAAATATACCCAAGTAGGTATTGGCACAGGGTCGCCTGCTGCGTACGAGTGCATACCACTTAAGTAGTAGTTAACTCCAAAGTATGTCATAATAACACTAAAGTAAGCTAAGATTGCAGCAACATTAAATGCATATATAGAGTTAAATCTCTTTACAAATCGCATATGCACAACTACAGCATAAACCAAAATTGTAACCGCAGCCCATGTCTCTTTAGAGTCCCAACCCCAATATCTACCCCAAGACTCATTAGCCCATACACCACCTAAAAAGTTACCAATTGTTACTAAGGCTAAGCCTATAAGTAGTGTAATTTCGTTAATAATAGTTAACTCTTTAATTGCATTTACAATATTACCATCTTCTTTATTTTTATTAACTATAAACAATATCAATACAAACATACCAAGTAGTGCACCTAAACCTAAGAAACCATAGCTAGCTGTAATTACTGCAACATGTATCATAAGCCAGTACGACTTAAGTACAGGCACTAAGTTTGTTATTTGTGGGTTCATATTGCTTATAAATGCAACAAATATAAATATACCAGCAAGTATAGAAGTAGCTGCAAAAGATAGTGGTGAGCGCTTAGCAAAAATAAAACCTGCTAATGCTGTTGCCCACGCAATATATAAAATAGATTCATATGCGTTACTCCAAGGTGCATGCTCTGCAATATACCATCTTATAATTAACCCTATTGTATGAACAATAAGTGTTAAAATAAGCAAAAATCCTGCAAATTTAGTAATAGCTTTTATGTTAATTGTAGGCTTAACAATAGCAATAAATGCCATAACAAGAAGTGCAAATCCAATTAATATATATGGTAAAATTAGCCAGCTAAATATATTAATATGGTTGTAATTTATCTCGGTTAAAATCTTTTGCTCTGTTGGTATAAGCTTAGAGCCATAAAAGTTTTGAAACTTAGCTATTACATCTAAAGCTTTATCTGCTTTAGTCCAGTTGCCACTATCTACACCCTCTACTGCACTTTGTAGGTAGCTACTAACTATATATTTAACTGTCATACCCTCTTTTTTCGGAAACGCCTTCATAGCATCTATTGGATTATACCATGTATTATTTGGATCATTTGGCTTAGGAAATAGCTTTAATAAATAGCCCTGCTCCGCCATATATAAAACATTTAGTCTTTCATCTATTTTAATAATTTCGTTATCGTATTTACTTCGCTGCGCTGCCCTTTTTGCTCTTGCGATATTAAGGTCGTTGGTTAGCTTATAATCGCCTTTTCCTTCGCCTGTAAAAAAGTCGTTAAACGAAGCATAGTTTAACCCCTTCTTTATACCTATCTTTTTATTTACTAAAGGGTGGGCAATCTTTATAAATCGTAACTTATTATACACTTGAGGTTCAACAATAGTGCCTAAAAAAATCTGATTATAATCTAAACCTAAAAAGCCTCTTTTAGATGATATTTTCTTAATAACTTCTAGCGCTAAAGTGTCTAGTGGCTCCATTCTTCCAGAGCTGTCTTGTACTATTAATTTAGCAAATTTTTGAGTATGTTCTTTAGATATACTCTTAATTTTATTTAGCTCTTTCTTGGTTAATATAGAGCTATCAATAGACGCTGCTTGCATTGGTAAAGTGTATGCCGCAATTAATGCAACAACAATAGCTGAAACACTCTTTTGCTCTAATTTTTTTAACTTTTTAAGTAGTGCTTTAACTCTACCTTTTTCAGATAAAAAGCTCCAAAAGAATCCAATTGTTAACATTAAATATCCTATATATGTTGGTAGTGTACCTGGGTCGTGATTAACACTTAAAATAGAGCCCTTTTCGTCCATATCGTAAGACGACTGGAAAAACCTATAACCCTTATAATCTAAAACATGGTTCATAAATATATGGTAGCTAAATTTATTATTATCTTTATCGTCTATTACTGTTACATAACTAGAGTAAGAAGATGGGCTCATAGAGCCAGGGTATCTCTCGAGTTCAAATTTATCTAGCCTTACTTTAAATGGTAAATTAATTATTTTAGCTCCATACTGCAAGCCAATATTTAACCCATTAATTTTAAGTTTCTTAAGGTCGCCAACTATAGACTTTCTACCAAATATTTTAACAATTTTACTCTCGTTTGCACTTGATATATTTAGCTCAAGCATCTGAGGATATTGTCCACCTGTTTTTATCGCTGGGCTAACATATATTAACTTATGGCTTTGGTATATACCTTTTAATACTATATTGGTACCATTAATTACATGTAATACTCTTTTGTTAAAATTATTTATACCAGCTTTTAAGGTTTTTTCTTCTAAGGTGTCCATAGATTTTGTAAGAATATCTTTATTAGTTTTAATAGTATAAGCGTCGCCCTCTTTTTTAATAAAAATAGTATTGTCATCTAAACTTTTATTGCTATTATAACTTATTACAACCGAGCCAGTAGAGTAAACCTCTCCCTCTTTTATATATACTGTTTTTGCCATATCTTTAATATCAGATATCATTAGCTCAATATAGTTACTGCCACCTTTATCTACCTTCTCTAAGCTCTCTTTTGCAGTAGGTAAATACTTAAGTAGCTCTATATTTATCTCTTTATTAGCTACTTTAACCCTCTCTTTAAAGCTATTTTTACTTAAAGATGATAATTGCATTTTTTTATCATAAATATAACTCTTATCGCCATCTTCTATTTGTAGTGTTAGAGCCATATAATCACTAACCATTGAACTAGATTCTTGTTTATCTCTTAAGTGTAGTACTCCTTCGTATCCAATATATCTTGTAATTAAAGCACCAACAGCAATAAGAACAAATCCAGCATGTAGTACAAATTGCCCCCATTTTGGACGCTTGTACATTTTAAATTTAATTATATTAAAAATTATTATTGCGCTAAAGTAAAATAATACTATCTCAAACCATCTTGCATTATAGATTAATGCCTTAGCACTTTGTGTACCATAATCATTTTCTATAAATGTTGCATAGCCAATAGCAGTTGCAAAAATTATCATAACTATAACTGCCATTTTCATCGAGAAGAGTCTATTTATCATATATTATCCTACTTTTAAAATTAAGTAATTATATACACTTTTTCTATTATACAAATTAACAAAATTAAGAGATATAATTTTTAAGTTTTACTTAAGGTTGTCCCAACTATTAGCAATAGAGACCGAACACAATAACTTAACATCTAACTTATAAATATTCTCCATAATATAGCTAAACTTCTTAGCAATTTCGTTTGCATTGCTACTTTTTACCTCAAAAATAAGTTCATCGTGTATTTGCAGAAGTAAATTAGCATCTAAGCCCTCTTCGGTAATTACTCTATCTATATCTATCATCGAGAGCTTAATTAAATCTGCTGCACTTCCTTGAAATACAGTATTTACTGCTTCTCTAAGTATTGCTGCTTTACCCATTGCGTTTGCACCCTCGTAGTCAAATACTCTACGACGCTTAAGCAGAGTCTCTACATAACCTTGGGTTTTAGCCCTATCTTGAATTTGCTCTAGATAGTTTTTAACCGTTGGAAATGCTGCAAAATAGTTTGTAATTATATCTTTTGCTTCGCTTGTGCTAATGCCTAACTCTTGGCTAAGTTTGCGGCTACCCATACCGTAAAGTAATCCAAAGTTAATAGACTTAGCAAAGTTTCTTTTACTCTTTGCCTCATCTTCTCCAAATAGCTTAACTGCTGTTTGTAGGTGAATATCTAGCCCCTCGTTAAATGCCTCTTTTAAAGCCACATCACCACTATAGTGTGCTAGTAATCTAAGCTCTATTTGAGAGTAATCTATAGATACTAATGTATAACCCTCTTTGGCTACAAACGCCCTTCTTACTCGTCTTCCTAGCTCGCTTCGAACAGGAATATTTTGTAAATTTGGATCTTTAGAACTTAACCTTCCTGTTGCTGTACCAGTTTGTAAAAAACTTGTATGAATACGGCTATCTTCTTTTTTAAGTGCCAACTTTAGTAGTGGCTCTACATATGTACTTAGTATCTTTTGTCTCTCGCGATAGCTTAGTATCTCTTTAATAATTTCGTGCTCATCTATTAGCGAACTAAGTACAGACTCGTTAGTGCTATAGCCAGTTTTAGTCTTTTTACCACCCTTCAGGCCAAGCTTAACAAAGAGTATATTACCAAGTTGCTGTGTAGAGCGTATGTTAAATTCGCTACCTGCTAGTTGGTATATTTTTGTGCTTAAATTTGCTAGCTCTTTTGTTAAAAACTCTTTAAACTCTTTTAGGTACTCTGTATCTACTTTAATACCTAAAGACTCCATTTTTATAAGTAGTGGTATAAACGGATACTCTATATTTTGCGCCTCTTTTTCTATATCTTTTAAGTTTGCAATTGTGTATAGCTCTTGTAATTTGTTGTATAGTTTTAGAGTCATCCACGCATCTTCTGCCGCATACTTTGTAGCCTCTTCTATTGTAACGCTAGAGAAATTTTCTCCTTTTTTAACTGTTTTAGAAAAACTAACCATCTCGTGATTAAAGAACTTTTTAGCTAAAAAATCTAACCCAACTCTAGAGCCAGATTCTAGTAGCCAAGCTAGTATCATTGTATCTGCATATGGAATTTTTGGCTCAATATCTAGTGTGTATTTTAATACTGCTAAATCAAATTTTAAGTTTTGACCAACTACTTTTGAATTAAATATTTTTAATATAGCCTCTTTTGCATCTGCTAAGCTAACTTGCTCGCCAACACCTAAATAGCTATGTCCTATTGGCACATAATATGCCTCTTGCTCGTTAATTGCAAACGAAAAGCCTACAAGTTTTGCTTCTTTAACATCTAGAGCTGTTGTCTCGGTATCAAACGCAATTATTGTATCTTTGTCTATGCCTTCTAGTACTTTTGTTAGTTTATCGTTGCTATCAAGCACTACTGCATTAAAAGTAACTTTTGGCTCTTTTGTCACTTGCTCTTTTGGCTGGCTTTTTTTATCGCTATTTGCCCACTTTAGCGCTGTGTTCATTCCGTACTTTTCAAACTCGTCGCTTAATGCACTTAGATAGTTTTTATCTTCGAACTTATACTCTTCTAGCGGTAAGGTGTCGAATATATCTTGCTTTAGAGTTACCAACTCTCTAGATAAAAATGCATTCTCTTTGTCATCTAGCAGTAAGTTTTGTACACGCTTAGTACCACAATTTTCGATATTTGCATAAATATCCTCTAGTGTATGGTACTCGTTTATAATTTTGCTTGCAGTCTTAACCCCAATACCCTTAACCCCAGGAATATTATCGCTACTATCGCCAAGTAGAGCCTGAAAATCTATAAAATATTTAGGTGGTACACCAAATTTATCTATACAACCACTCTCGTTTATGCTCTTTCTCTTTACCCAGTCGTAAAGCTCTACTTTATCATCTTCTAGTAGCTGGTACAAATCTTTATCCGAAGATACCATCTTGCCGTAAATTCCTTGCTCTTTAGCAATACGCATTATGGTTGCCATAACATCATCTGCCTCGTATCCAGCCTTACTTAAAGTCTTAAAGCCCATCTTGTTTATCCACTCTATTGCAATACCAAGTTGCGCTACTAAATCTTCTGGAGGCGACGGACGGTTAGCCTTATAGTCACTATATAGCTTTTTTCTAAAGCCCTCTTCTTTACTATCTATAGCAAATACAATATAGTCTGTCATGTGCGAAGTTTGTAGTTGATGTACAAAATTAATAAAGCCAGTTAATAACCCAGTAGGAAAGCCGTCTCTACTTTTAAGTGGAGGCAAAGCAAAATACGCCCTAAAGAAAAAGGCAAATGTATCGATAACAGTAATACTCTTCATAAGCAACCTAATTTTTAGGCAATTATACTCTAAAAGTAAGTAGTTTTAGCTTTAGCTACAAACTAAAAGTGCCACGAAGGGCAGTTGTAGCTCTCTTGTTTTTGCACTGTAGCCTTGGCAAAAATAGTTAGTGGTGTATTTGTTAATTTAGCAATTCTTTTTACTCTATTTAAATTTTCTGCGCTAAAAGCTACTAGCATTTCGTACTCTTCGCCACTTTCGCCAATCTCTGGTGGTATAACTTTTAGCTCTTTCATATATAAATTGTTAATACTTAGCATCTTTTTTGTATCGCAATACAAACCATCGCTAATATCCATGCCAGCACTTAGCCATGGTGTAACTGCTTTTATAAAATCTTCTCTTAAAATTGGTCTGTAAAATTTAGAGTTATCTGGTATTCTCTCTTTCTCAAATAGGCGGTCTAAATCTTTTTTTACATCACCTAAAACTCCTGTATAAGCTAGTATATCGCCACTTGATAATGTATCTCTCTTAAGTGGATTTTTACTCTCGCCTATCATTGTAATTACAATTCCAAGCTTATCGCTACCAATTGTATCGCCACCTATTATCTCTATATTGTGGCTATTTGCAAGCTCACTAATAGCACTACTTAGGCGCTTTACTAACTTTTTATCTATATCTTTAGGAAAGGCAACAGTAAGTAACATATACTTAGCAGTCGCATTCATAGCTACCATATCAGAAAGATTAACAATAAAAGCCTTGTATGCAATTTGCTCTATGCTCATCCACTCTCTTTTAAAGTGTGTGCCTTCCCAAAATGCATCCATTGCATAGACTTTTTCTTGAATAACAGCACCATCATCACCAATATGAGAAGTCTTTATTTTATCTATCCAGTAGCTCTCTAAATCCAAGTAAAATCCTTCTTTTAGTCTATATAGTTATCTTTTTTTAATGAGCGCTCTTGTATTAGCTCTCTATAAATTAATGCAATTATACCAACTGCAACTATAATTACACCTGCGGTTATTGTTAATTTAATAAAACTACTCCACTCCATCCACGAGCCCCAAATTTGCCCTACTAATACAATTGCATATACAAACAAAATAATGGCTGTAACAATACCAGCTAGCTTCATTGCATTCATTTTTTCTCCCTTTTAAGTATAACTACATAAGCTTCTCTTTTCCATAAAAGTAGCATTCTTCTCATATCTTTTTCCATAGTCACTACCTCCCAGCCATCGTTAGCATTTTTGTTTAAAAAGTGCGTAAATTTAAGTGGGTCTATTTTTGACTGCCCTAAAAACAAAGAGCCAAGCATACCCTCTTGGTAAAGAACTGCTTTATATTCGTACATTTTAGTTTACCTTAAATCAAATTTATGTTATTATATCTAAAAATAATAGAATAAAAGTAGAAAGGACACAAAATGTCAGCAGATAGTATAAAAGTATTAATTATAGAAGACGATCCAGATTTACTAATGACACTAAGCCTATACTTAAAAAAATATGGCATCGATACAGAGTGTGCAGAAGACCCTTATATTGGGCTATCTTTGCTAACTCAGTCTAAATTCGATTTAATAATTCTAGACTTAACACTGCCAGGTATGGACGGCTTAGAGGTAATACAAAAAATACGCGAAAACTCTAATATTCCTATTATTATATCTTCAGCAAGAAACGACTTAACCGACAAAGTTATAGGTCTAGAGCGTGGGGCAGACGACTATATGCCAAAACCTTACGACCCTAGAGAGTTAGTAACTAGAATAAAAACAATCTTAAGAAGAACAAACGCAACAAACGACAATAGTGCCGATGGACAATTTGTTGTAGATAAGCAAGGTCACACAATTAAGTTTAACAACAAAACTCTAGAGCTAACTGCAGCAGAATTTGATGTTTTAGAGATACTAATTAACAACAAAAATAGCGCAATCTCTAGAGAGCAACTACTATACGATAGCAAGCACATAGACGACAGTAGCTCTATTAAAAATATAGATGTAATTATCTCTAGAATACGCAACAAATTATCTAAACTAGACGATACAAAAAGTTATGTAAAGCCCGTTAGAGGAGTTGGCTATATGCTAATAGACGAGGCATAACAATGAAAAACATCTCAGTTACAAGCTTTATACATACCATCTTTATTCTTGCGTTAATTGTTATATCTTTAACCTTTTATATACTATTAAATTCAACGCAAGATCAAAGACATCTACAGCAAATTATTAGATACAAATTTATAGCAAATACCTTTATCTTAAGCGAAAATGTAGATAAAGATGGAAAAGAAGTTAAAGAGCTATTTAAGAAATACTCTCTAAAGCAAGTAGACAGAGAAAAGAGCAGAGAACTAATAGAAGATAGCGGTGAGACAATCTTTAGTGGTAGCTCAATTTATGGCGAAGTAAAAGTTGTAAAAGCAATTGATAGATACTTTATATATGTAAATCGATACGACTACGATATGATGCTAGAAGATATGCACCCAATCGACTACACAACCCAGCTTATCTTTACAATTGCACTATTTTTAGTTATTGTTTTAATTATTATATATCTAATGGTGCTTAAAAAACTAGCCCCACTAAAGCGCCTACACAACGAAATAGAGCAGTTTGCAGCAGGTAATTTAGATCTAAAAATCACTTACGAAGGCGACGATGAGATTGCGAAAATTGCTAAAAGTTTTGATAAGTCTATTAAATATATAAAGCAGCTAATATCGTCTAAAAACCTATTTATGCGTAACATTATGCACGAGCTTAAAACACCAATTACAACAAGCCGTATTGCAGCCGAGACAATAGAAGACGACTTAACAAAAAAGGTTCTAGTGCGCTCGTTTAACAGAATGAACGAACTTATAGAAGACTTAGCACAAGTAGAGCGTGTAACTATGTACACTTTTAACCCGCAAAAAGAGGAGACATCTCTAAAAGAGGTATTTACAGAAGCCGAGAACATATTGCTAAAAGATACAGATTTATACTCTTTTGAGTACAAAGATAGTCCACTATACACCGACAAATCGCTACTTGCACTTGTACTTAAAAACCTAATAGATAACGCTATAAAATATAGTACAGATAAAAAGGCAAATATATTAGTAGTGGGCAATAAAATCTTAGTTAAGTCAAAGGGGCAAAAGCTAAAAGAGAGCCTAGATTACTACACAGAGCCATTCTCACAAGAAGAAAAACGCTCTTCTGGCTTTGGACTTGGGCTCTACATTGTAGCAACTATTTTAGAAAAACTTAACTACAAACTAAGATATCGCTACGAAGATAACAACAACGAAAACATCTTCGAAATTATTATAGATTAAAAATAAATTTATTTTGAAATTAGTAATATAGTAGATAAAAGAAAAAAATAATTTAAATGTAGAGTACCAAGTGGTACTCTAAGGATAAGAGAGGAATTACATCATTCCGCCCATGCCACCCATTCCACCCATGCCCATATCTGGTGCCATTGGTGCTTGTGTAGCATTTTTCTCTGGAACTTCACTTACAGTTGCTTCTGTAGTTAAAAGTAAACTTGCAACACTAACAGCATTTTGTAGAGCAACTCTCTCTACTTTTAGTGGGTCTATAATTCCCGCTTCAAACATATCTACATACTCGCCAGATGCAGCGTTAAAGCCTTCGTTTGCATTTTTACTTATACTAACTTGGTTAGCAACAACACCAGCATCGAAACCTGCATTTTCTGATATTTGCTTAATTGGCGCTTTAATAGCTCTTAAGATAATATCTGCACCAATTTGCTCGTCGCCACTTAGCTCTAAATTAACAGCATTACCAGCTTTTACTAGTGCAGCACCACCACCAATTACTATACCTTCATCAACAGCAGCTTTTGTTGCACTTAGTGCGTCATCTACTCTATCTTTTTTCTCTTTCATCTCTGTCTCAGTTGCAGCACCAACTTTAATAACAGCAACTCCACCACTAAGCTTAGCTAAACGCTCTTGTAGTTTCTCTTTATCGTACTCGCTTGTTGTGCTCTCTACTTGAGTTTTAATCTCGTTTACTCTAGCTTCTACAGCAGTTGCATCGCCTTTGCCATCAACTACAGTAGTATCATCTTTATCTATTACAACTCTTGCTGCTTGACCTAGCTGATCTAAAGTAGCTTTCTCTAACGATAAACCAAGCTCTTCTGTTATAACAGTAGCACCAGTTAAAATAGCAATATCTTTAAGCATCTCTTTTTTTCTATCGCCAAATCCAGGAGCTTTAACTGCTGCAATATTTAGTACACCTTTTAATCTATTTAAAACAAGTGTAGTTAACGCTTCGCCCTCTACATCGTCTGCAATAATTAATAGCGGACGGTTAGTTTGCTGAGTCTGCTCTAAAAGTGGAATTAAATCTTTTAAAGAGCTAATTTTACTATCTGTAATTAATATTAGCGGATTCTCCAGCTCTGCTGTCATCTTTTCGCTATTTGTTACAAAGTATGGGCTTAAGTAACCTCTATCAAATTGCATACCCTCTACAACTTCTAGCTCGTCGTTAATACCTTTTGCCTCTTCTACAGTAATAACGCCATCTTTACCTACTCTTTCCATTGCTTCTGCAATTAAGTCACCAATTTTACTATCTGAGTTTGCAGAAATTGTAGCAACCTGAGCAATCTCTTTTTTATCTTTTACCTCTTTAGCATTTCTTTTAAGCTCTTCGATAATTGCTGCACTTGCTTTATCCATTCCTCTTTTAACTTCAATTGGGTTTGCACCAGCAGTAATATTTTTTAGCCCCTCTTTAAAGATAGAATGAGCCAAAACAGTAGCAGTAGTCGTACCATCACCAGCCTCGTCTGCTGTATTACTTGCAACCTCTTTTACTAGTTGTGCACCCATATTTTCTAAAGTATCTTCTAACTCTACTTCTCTAGCAACAGAAACACCATCTTTTGTAATACTTGGTGCTCCAAAACTCTTTTGAATTAAAACATTTCTACCTCTAGGCCCCATTGTAACTTTTACTGCGTCTGCTAGTTTAGTTACACCTGCATATAGACCGTTTCTTGCATTATCGCCAAAGAAAATCTCTTTTGCCATATATAACTCCTTATCTTTTTATATTATTTTAATAAACCTAAAATATCATCACTACTTAAAATTAAGTATTCGCTACCATCTAATGTAATTTCTGTTCCTGTATATTTACCAAATACAACTGTATCGCCTTCAGAGATTCCCTCTTCTATTGCGTCTGGACCAACTGCTAAAACTTTACCCTCTAAAGGCTTCTCTTTAGCATTGTCTGGAATAATAATACCAGATGCCGTAGTTGTAACTTCTTCTTCTCTTTGTACTAATACTCTATTAGCTAATGGTTGAAAGTTCATTTTTCTTTCTCCTTGCTATAATTTTTGCACTGTTATTATAGTAAGAAAATCCATAAATGTCAAGACTTTACAAAAGAAAACCTAAAAAACCTTAGTGCTTTAGACTAAACTTTATTTAGAACTATAACTCAAACTAAAAATATTTAAAGTTTTTTCTTATATTTAATTTTGTTTAAAGATAAATTAGATATTATTTCGCACACAAATTAATGGCAAGGTAGCTCAGTTGGTTAGAGCGCTGGTCTCATAAGCCGGAGGTCGGGGATTCGAGTTCCCCCCTTGCTACCACTTCTTAAACTTAAATCATAAAATTTTATACAACGCTAAAATAACAATAAACACACTTTATGGTACTTAATTAAAGTAATACTAGCAAATAGCTAATACTTTGTTATTGGTAAAGGCAAATAATCTACTTTAGTACTCTACATCTAAGACTATAAAGCCTGTTATTCCCAACTAAAGTGGAAATTAAAACTTATAATTTACAAATACTCTTCTTAAAATAGAATAATATTTACATTTTTTTTAAATTTTAAGATTATTTAATATTAAATATGTTATTCTATGTTAACATTTATTAATATAAAGGGGTATCTTATGAAAAAGATAACAACACTTGGACTACTTATTTCGTTATCTATCTTTGCATCTGCTGATACTATCGATGGAACTTTAGCTGTTGATGGTGGTAATGCTTTAGAAAATGTACAACAGAGTGCAAATTCGCAATTAAATTCTGGCGTAAATAGTGCACAAGATTTAGCTAATAACTCTGTAAAAGATGTAGAAGCTGCTACTACAGCACCCGCTGCATACCCAACTGCTACAGGTACTTCGTTTTTAGAGGGGCCGTTTGTAGGTTTAGAGGGTTCTGCAATATTAGCATCTGAAGCCGATGGAAAAAGCGAAAGTGGTATGTCGTATGGTCTTAGATTTGGTGCACAAAATATGGAGTGGAGAACAATGGCAGTATTAGAAAAATTTGGTAAATCTGACGATGCTAATAGCTACTTAAGAGGTTTACTACAATTTGACTACTACTTCTTAGGAATGGATAATTTAATGATAGACACTTACGCTATTCGCCCATATGCTGGTGTAAATGCTGGTGCAATATCTTTAGATACAAAAACAGATAATATTAAATCGTTAACATATGGTGCGCAACTTGGTGCAACTATGAATGTTATGCAAAATATAGATTTAGATGTTGGTTACAGATATAACCTATCTTCTTCTGATATTATCGACCATACATCTGGTGTTTCAGTAGGTCTTCACTACAAATATTAAACTATTTAGCCTTTTGGGGCTAAAATAGTTAATCTTAAAGTTACTTCTATCCAATATTTATATATAATTTTACAAACTACTTTTAGGACACATAATGATAGATTTAAAATATATCGAAAATAATTTTAGCGAAGCTTCGCAAAAACTTGCAAAAAAGGGTGTAGATTTATCTATTTTAGACGAGATAAAATCTCTATTTATTAAGAAAAAAGAGTCAACTAAAGCATTCGAAGAGAAAAGAGCAACTCAAAAAAGCCTATCTAAAGAGTTTGGTGCATACAAAGCGCAAGGCAAAGATATTAGCGAATTAAAAGCTAAATTAGATGCGCTTAAGCAAGAGATATCTAAACTAGAAGAGAGTGCAAAAAGCATAGAAGAAGAGCTATGGCAAAAAGCTTTAGTAATACCAAACTTCCCAAGCGATATCGTGCCAGAGGGTAAAGACGAAGACGATAATGTAGAGATTAAAAAAGTTCTAGAGCCAAAAGATTTTAGCTTTAAACCAAAAGAGCACTGGGAGCTAGCAGAGATAAACAACTGGATAGACTTTGAGCGTGGCGTAAAGCTAGCAAAAAGCCGTTTTGCACTACTTAGAGACGACGCTGCAAAAGTAGAGAGAGCATTAATTAACTTCTTTTTAGATACAAATGCTAAAAAGGGATTTTTAGAGGTTTGTCCACCAATCTTAAACAACTCTAAAATGCTACAAGGTACAGGGCAGCTACCAAAATTCGAAGATGATCTATTTAAAATAGATGGCGAAGATTTATACCTAATCCCAACTGCAGAAGTGCCATTAACAAATATCTTTAACGACGAAATTCTACAAGAGAGCGAGCTACCAATGCTACTAACAGCAGCAACACCGTGCTTTAGAAAAGAAGCAGGTAGTGCTGGTAGAGACACAAGAGGAATTATAAGACAACACCAGTTTGACAAAGTAGAGATGGTAGCAATAACAACACCAGAGCAAAGTAGCGAAATATTTGATATGATGGTTCAAAACGCATCAGATATCTTAACAGCTCTTGGCTTACCGCACCGTTTAGTAGAGCTTTGTGGCGGAGATTTAGGCTTTAGTGCAGCTAGAACTGTAGATTTAGAAGTTTGGCTACCAGGTCAAAACCAATACAGAGAGATAAGCTCAGTTAGTACAACACTAGATTTCCAAGCAAGAAGAGCAAAAATTAGATATAAAGATGGTAAAAAGAATAAACTTGTTCATACTCTAAATGGCTCTGCACTTGCAGTTGGTAGAACACTATTAGCTATTATGGAGAACTATCAAAACGAAGATGGCTCTATAGATATACCAGAAGTTTTAAAACCATATATAAATAGGTAGATTAATCTTTTTTAATCTTAGCCATATAAAAGCCGCTAAATGCACCATTTGGTAAGAACCGAATGGACTTAGCGCACTCTTTATTATACTCTTCATCACCCCAGCTTGTTAGTCCATATTGAACATTATCTAAGTTATGCTCTATCTCTAAAAGCTTTGCATTTGGATACTTTTTAAGTAGGCTATTTACTACAGCTTCGTTCTCTTCTGGTGCAAATGTACAAGTTGCGTAAATTAATACTCCATTTGGCTTTAGCGACTCGTAAGCCGAAACTATTAGCTCTTTTTGTAGCTTAGCAAACTTATAAATTCGTCTTGGACTCCACCATGTAATACCCTTAGCAATATCTATATGTGCTTCTGAGCTACAAGGCGCATCTAAAAATACCTTATCAAACCAGCCACTACACGCTTTATATATGTACCTTCCATCTTTATTGTATGTTTGTATATTTTTAGCCATAGACTCTTTAAAGTTACGCTTCATCATAAAAAATCTACTCTTATCTGGCTCTACTGCACTAACTTTTTGCGCTTGTTCACTAAATATTAAACTCTTTCCACCAGGTGCTGCTGCTAAATCTAGTACCCAATCATCTTTGTTAGCACCAAGCGAAAGAGCAGCAAAAATAGAAGATAAATTTTGAATATAAATTAACTTTTGTGTATAAGCTTTAGACTTTGTAATAGTTTTTCTAAACTCTAGAGGCAGAGTAAAAATATTTTCGCTCCACTCTATTGGCTCTGGCATAATACCATCTTGCTCTAAAAGCGCTAACACCTCTTTTGCATTAGCTCTATTGCAATTTACTCTAAAACTAAAGCTCTCTTTACTTTGTAGTCTGCTAAATAGGCTTGGCTCTATTTGCTCTAACCTATTTTTAAAATCTTCTATCGTTGCTCTTGCCATAACTTTACCTATATATTATTTGTTAGTGTAGCAATATCTACTACACCTTTTTTACTATTTATTTTACAATACTCTACAACCATTCCATGCGCTCTTGCATATGCATTAGCTCTAGATAAATTAGAAAACACTTCGCTATATCCACTATAAAAGCTATCTTCTATCCACTCTTGTAGCTCTAAATAGCTGCTAAATTCGTATCCAAAAGCTCTAAGTAGTCTATTTGTGTAGCTATCTACTACAAAAGCATCTTTATAGCAAGCGTAATTTAATATAGCATCTGCACTCTCGCACCCTATGCCTTTTTGCTCTAGTAACCAGTTTCGTGTTACCTCTTTTTTAAAGTTCTCAAAAGTGCCATATGTGTTTAGTATATTAGTGCTTAATTGTTTAATATTTTTAGATTTTGCTTTATAAAAACCGCTAGGTCTTATAAGCTCTTGTAGTTTCTCTATATATATTAAAGAGAGGTTATTTATATTAAGATTATTGCTATTTTTTAAGTTATCTAGAGCTTTTTGAACATTTAACCAAGTTGTATTTTGGGTTAAAATTGCCCCAACTACCACTTCGTAACTACCGCTATTTGGCCACCACCAACTATCTCTAGACTGGTTGTCAAAGCCTGCATTTTTAAGTAGTTTAAAAAGCTCTAAAGCACTTTGCATTAGCTATTTGCAGAAAAAGGCACTAGCGCACTTGCCCAAGTTAAACCGCCACCAAATGTGTCTAAAAGCATTAACTCTCCACTCTTTAACCTACCGCTCTCATAAATGTCGTTAATTGCCATAGGTATAGAAGCAGCCGATGTATTACCATACTTATCTACAGTTAATACAACTTGCTCTTTTGTCATATTTAGTGCATTTCCAACTGCATTAATAATTCTATAGTTTGCTTGGTGTGGTACAAAGTGCGGAATATCTTTACCTTCAAGATTATTTTTTTCTAAAATCTCTTTTACATCTTTTGTTAGAGTTTTAACTGCAAGTTTAAATGTTTCGTTACCCTTCATTTTAACAAATTGTAGCCCCTGTTCTATAACATCTTTAGATGCTGGATTAACACTACCAGGACTTGGCGTTATAAGAAAATCCCAATAACTACCATCTGCACTTGCGTGTATATCCATAATAGCTTCGTCTTTATTTGATGTTGCACTAATTACAGCAGCACCTGCGCCATCACCAAATAAAATACATGTACCTCTGTCGCTCCAATCTACAATAGAGCTAAATTTCTCTGCGCCAATAATTAGTACATTCTTTTTCATGCCAGACTCTATAAATGCTTTTGCAACACTCAAAGCATAAACAAATCCACTACAAGCAGCCGATACATCAAAAGCCTGAACATTTTTTATTCCTAATTTATCACTAATTAAACATGCAGTAGATGGCATATTAAAGTAATCTGGTGTAACAGTAGCGCAAACTATTAAATCTATATCATGCGGCTGTAAGTTTGCTCTTTTAATTGCAACTTCGCAAGCTTTAGCTGCCATATCGCTTGTAGATTCGTTATCTTCTGCAATGTGGCGCTCTTTTATACCGGTTCTCTTTACAATCCACTCATCAGATGTATCTACCATCTTCTCTAAATCTTGGTTTGTTAATACCTTCTTAGGTACATATGCTCCTATAGATCTAAATGCTGCGTAAACTTGATTTGACATATTATCTTCCTTATGAGTGGTAATTTGGGCTCTCTTTAGTAATAGTTACATCATGAACATGACTCTCTTTTAAACCAGCCGATGTAATCTCTACAAACTCTGCTCTATCCCAAAATGTAGGAATATCCTTAGAACCGCAATATCCCATAGAAGCTCTTAATCCCCCAATCATTTGGTGAAGCACCTGAGCCATTTTACCACGGTATGGTACACGCCCCTCAATACCTTCTGGTACTAGCTTATCTGCTGCGGTTCCCTCTTGAAAGTATCTATCTGTACTACCTTTGCTCATTGCACCAATACTACCCATTCCACGATACTCTTTAAATTGACGACCATTATAGATTATCATCTCCCCTGGTGCTTCGTATGTTCCTGCAAGTGCACTACCTAACATTACACAGCTAGCCCCAACAGCTAAAGCTTTTGCAACATCTCCAGAGTACTTAATACCACCATCTGCTACAACTGGTACACCATACTCTCTTGCTACTTTAGATACATCGTCAATTGCACTAATTTGTGGTACACCAACACCAGCAACAATTCTTGTTGTACATATACTTCCTGGTCCTATACCTACTTTTACAGCATCTGCACCAGCTTCTATTAAATCTTTTGCTGCAGCTCCTGTTGCAATATTACCTGCAATTACATCTACATCTAGCTCTTTTTTAATCGCTTTAAGTGTATCTATAATACCTTGTGAGTGCCCATGAGCCGAGTCTAATACAATTACATCTACACCAGCTTCTACAAGTGCAGTTGCTCTATCTATCTGCCCTACTCCAATTGCAGCACCAACACGCAAACGACCATAATCGTCTTTATTAGCATTTGGGTATTGCTCTTTTTTTAAAATATCTTTAATTGTTACTAAACCTTTTAAGGTATTGTTATCATCAACTATAGGAAGTTTCTCTACTTTATGTTTTTTTAGAACCTCGGCAGCATCTTCTAGTGTTATGCCCTCTTTTGCTGTAATTAATGGAGCTGGAGTCATAACATCTTTAACACTTAGCGAGCCTAAATCTGTAATAAAACGCATATCTCTGTTTGTAATAATACCTATTAGTTTCATATTATCATCAACAACTGGCACACCAGATATTTTATACTCGCCCATAAGTGCGTCTGCCTTTGCTACACTAGCATCTGGAGATATGTATATTGGGTCTATAATAATTCCACTCTCGCTCTTTTTAACTTTTTTAACCATATGAGCCTGAGCATCAATATCCATATTTTTATGAATAATTCCAACACCACCCTCTCTTGCCATAGCAATTGCAGCACGGTATTCTGTAACAGTATCCATAGCAGCAGATATAATAGGTATATTTAGAGATACTCTTTTTGTAAGTTTTGTCTTTAAATTAACCTCTTTAGGTAAAACTGTAGAGTGTTGAGGAACTAATAGTACATCTTCGAATGTTAGTGCGCGCATTTTTATATTCATAATCTTCCTTTAATTATTATAGTTTACTTCTCTCTCTAGAGACAAGGCAGCATTAAATAGAGGTTGCTCATTAAATGTCTTAGCAATTAGCTGTAAACCTACTGGTAGAGCATCTTTATTTTTCATAATTGGCAAACTAATTGCTGGTAATCCTGCAAGGTTTATAGCAATTGTGTACATATCGCTTTTATACATAGCAAGTGGATCTTCGCTACTTCCAAGCTTTGGTGCAACAGTTGGTGCAATTGGGCTTAATATCATATCTGCTTCTTCAAAAATTTTGTTAAACTCATCTTTTATTAAGTGTCTAACCTTTTGAGCCTTTAGATAGTAAGCATCGTAGTAGCCAGAAGATAGCACAAAGTTACCTAAAAGTATTCTTCTTTTTACCTCTTCGCCAAAGCCTTCGCTTCTTGTTTTAAAGAATAACTCTTTAATATTTTTTATATCACCTGCTCTAGTACCGTATCTTACGCCATCGAAACGAGCAAGGTTTGTAGCCGCTTCTGCAGTTGCAATAATATAGTAAGTTGCAATGTCGTATTTAGTGTTACTCATACTTTTATTTATAATCTTATGACCACTAGCTTTTAAGGCTGCAATTGCTTTTGTGTAAGCCTCTTTAATATCTTCGTCGGCTTCTTGAATGTAGTTGTCTATAACTGCAATAGTATATTTTTTATCTGCATCTAAATTTGGTGTAATGGCAATGTGCTCTACATTTGCACTTGTAGAGTCTTTTTCGTCTGCTCCAGCTATTGCATCGTAAAGAATGGCAGCATCTTCTACATCTTGAGTAATTGTTCCAATTTGATCTAAGCTACTTGCATACGAAGCTAAGCCGTATCTGCTAACCTTTCCGTAAGTTGGTTTAAATCCAACAACACCACAGTAACTTGCGGGCTGTCTAATAGAGCCACCAGTGTCGCTACCAAGTGCAGCAATTGCAATACCACCAGCTACTGCCGCTGCACTTCCACCACTACTTCCACCTGGTACTCTACTTAAATCGTGTGGATTTTTAGTAGCACCATAGTAACTACTCTCTGTAGTTGAACCCATGGCAAATTCGTCCATATTTGCACGACCCATTGGAGCAAAACCACTGCTTTTAAGTTTTTCTATAACAGTTGCGTTATATGGCGCAATATAGCCTTGTAGTATCTTAGATGCACTAGTAACGCTCCAATCTTTAACCTGAATATTATCTTTAATTAAAATTGGAACACCATCACCTGAGCTCTCGAACCCTACATATGCATTTAAATCGCTACTCTTTGCTTCTTCTAAAAGCTTACTTTTAAGAGTATTTAACTCATCTTTACTCAATTTTAGAGCATCTCTTAATTTCATTTAAACTCCTAACTTAGCTTGTTTTTATAATATCTAACTACCATTAAACCAATAGCAACAAAGATTAAAATTAATCCTATGGCACCAAAAATTGTACTAAGTGTTACTGGTTTACTTAAATCCACTACTTAACTACCTCTGCACATCTTAAACAAGCTTCATCTTCTGCTTCGCTAGCAAATCTCCAACATCTAGGACACTTATGCCCGCTAGCTCTAACAATTTTATACTCTTTATCTTCGACTTTAAATTCTGCTATTATATCACCACTAATATTAGTTGTAAATTTACTTACTCCAAACCAATCTTCTATATCTTGTTGACTTTCTAGGTTAAATATCGAACTATCGCCAACAATTTCAAGCTCTAGTGTTGCTCTAATTACTTTATCTTTTTTAAGTTGATCAATAGACTCAAAGAAGCTCTCTCTTGCTTTTAGTAGTAGCTCTTCGTTAATTGTACTCTCTACCTCTGGTAGTGGCTGATATACTAAGTCAAAAATATCTTCTAAATCTTTTTTAAACACTTCTGGTGCGTGCTCTAAAACTTCGTCTGCAGTATATGTTAAAACTGGTGCAACAAGTGCTAACATAGAGCGAGCAATTAAGTACATTGCACTTTGTGCTCCCCTTCTTGTAAGCGAGTCTTTTGCATCGCAGTATAATCTATCTTTACATAGATCCATATATATACCACTTAACTCGTTTGTTAAGAAGTTATTTAAAAGTCCAAATGCTCTTGCAAATTCATAGTTTGATAGCTCTTTATTTACATCGTCAAACACTCTTTTTGCTTTGTTTATAATCCACTTATCTATCTGACCAAACTCGTTAACATCTAAAATCTCTTCTAGTCCGTCTAGGTTAGATAGCAAGAATCTAAAGCTATTTCTAATTTTTCTATACTGTTCTGCTGTTTGTGTTAAGATATTCTTACTAATTTTTAAATCGCTTTGGTAGTCGCTTAGTGCTACCCATAGTCTTAAAATTTCCGAACCAAACTGCTTTGTAACTTCATTAGGAGCTACAACATTGCCTTTAGATTTGCTCATCTTCTCACCCTTTTCATCAACCGTGAAACCGTGAGTAATAATACCTTTATATGGCGCTTTAGAGTTAACAGACGCACTTAGTAGCAGTGAACTTTGGAACCAACCTCTATGCTGGTCTGTACCTTCTACATAAAGGTCTGCTGGGTAATTGCCTGCATCGTAGTTTCTAGATGTTAAAACAGCGTACCATGTAGAGCCACTATCAAACCATACATCTAAAATATCTGTAACTTTCTCTAAATTACTAGCATCTAGCCCACTACCTGGGTATAGTAGCTTCTCTACTGGTAAATCAAACCAAACATCACAACCTTGTTGCTCAAATATCATTGCTACAAAGTTTAATACTTTCTCGTCTAAAATTACCTCTTTAGTGTCTTTTCTTCTAAAAAACGCAATTGGTACACCCCAAGATCTTTGGCGAGATATACACCAGTCAGGACGCCCTTGAATCATTGGTTTAAATCTATTCTCTGCCCACTCTGGATAGAACTTAACATCTTTAACTGCATTAAGTGCAGTATCTCTTAAGCTTGTATTTGTATCGTTTTTAGGCTTATCTACAGCAATAAACCACTGCTTTGTTGCTCTGTATATTACTGGTTTTTTAGTTCTCCAGCAGAAAGGATACGAGTGCGTAAATCTGTCTTGCTTTAATAGGCTATCGCCAAGAAGTTCTAAAATTTTCTCGTTAGCTTTAAATACATGCATACCAACAAACTCTTGCGCATTTGGTAGTAAGTTTAACCCTACAACACTTTGATCGTATAGACCATTCTCATCTACTGGCATAATTACATCTAAGTTATACTCTAAAGATGCAAAGTAGTCAACCTCTCCATGTCCAGGAGCAGAGTGCACAGCACCACTACCGCCATCTAACTCTACAAAGTCTCCTAAAATTACATATGACTCTCTACCATTTAATGGGTTAATAGCCTTAGAATGCTCTAACTCTTTACCTGTAAATGTTTTAATAACTTCGCTAGAACTTAGTGCTTCTTCTTTAATTAACTCTTCTAATCTTGTGCTAGCAACAATATAGCCATCTTTAGTTAATACATACTCTGCCTCTGGATTAAGTGCAATACCAACATTTGCTGGCAATGTCCATGGAGTTGTTGTCCATATTACTAAAGCTGCTTTTGTATCTATTCCTAACTTTTGCTTGCTTTGGTTATCTAGCTCAAACGCAACATATACAGAGTAGTCTTGCTTATCTTGGTACTCAACTTCGGCATCTGCAAGTGCAGTTTGTGCAGCCCACGACCAAAATACTGGTTTACTACGCTCTACTAAAAGCCCTTTTTGCGCAACTTCGCAAAGCAATCTGTATGTATTTGCTTCGAATTTATAATCCATAGTAATATATGGGTCATCCCAATCACCAATAATACCTAAAGATTTAAATCCCTCTTTTTGTAGCTCTATATGTTTAGTTGCATGGTCTCTACAAAGCTTTCTAAACTCTACAATACCCATAGAGTCTTTCTTTTGCTTTCCTACCTCTTCTTCTACTTTTTGCTCAATTGGTAGCCCGTGGCAATCCCAACCTGGAGTGTAGCGAACAGCTTTCCCCTGAAAATAGTGATACTTAAGAATAATATCTTTAATAGTCTTATTTAGTGCATGTCCAATGTGTATATTACCATTTGCATATGGTGGTCCATCGTGTAGGGTAAACATCTCTTTACCATCTCTGTTGTTTTTCATCTTTTTATAAACATCAGCATCGAACCACTTTTTGTATCTTAAAGGTTCGTTTTTAGGCAAGTTTCCACGCATAGGAAATGATGTTTTTGGTAATAAAAGCGTATTTTTGTAATCCATTTTGGCTTATCCTTGATAAATTATTTAAAAGAAATAAAAAAATTGGGTGATTATAACTAAAAATCTATTACAATTTCGTTATAATATTTGCTATTTTAGTTAAAAGATAACTTCAAACAGTCATAAATTAAGGGAGAAGAGCATATGTCAAAGCTGCAAAAACCAAATAGTATTATCTTTATTGGCGCAAATTTATATAAAGATTTCGTACAAAGAGCCTACCTAGAGAGAGTATATCCTTACATAAAAGATGCAACACTAATAGAGAAGTTTCCTACATACTCCGAAGATATTATCGACTCTGTAGTAGAGTACTTAAGTAAAATAGATTCTCCTACATCTATGTTTGTTTTAAGTAATTGCTATAAAGATGTAGTAAACTCTTTAGAGAGTAGAGGCTATGAATTTATTACTAAAGATAATACAAAAATATTTACTATAGATAAAAACTACTTAATTGTAAAAAATATTGACCTTTTTGAAAACTTGCAAAAGAGTACTACAATTGTAGACAGAAATGTATCAGAATTTAAAGTATTTGCTTCGGCTAATAAACTAGATACATTGCAGTGTAAAATAGATCAACACGGTATTATTAAAAAAGTTCTACCAACTTGGTACAATATAGAGATAAAAGATAGCCAAGGCGAAGAGATACTAACCTCTCTTGCAAAAGAGCTAGAGTTAAAACTACTACCGGTTAGATCTGTTAGAGCATACTTAATTAAACACCTATCTAAAAAAGATAAAACAATATCTCTAGCAGAGAGCTGCACTGGTGGACTAATTGCATCTAAACTTACAGCAATTAGTGGGGCTTCGGCAATACTAAAGGGCTCTATGGTAACATATAGTAACAATATAAAAGAAGATTGGCTAGGGGTAAAGAGCCAAACCCTACAAGAGCACGGCGCAGTAAGTGCACAATGTGTAGAAGAGATGCTAAAAGGTATTAAAGAAAAAACAGGCTCAAACATTGCTGTTGCAACAAGTGGAATAGCTGGCCCAACAGGTGGAACAGAGGAAAAACCAGTAGGAACTGTCTATATTGGTGTATTAAACGAAGATAAACTAGAAGTTAAAAGATTTAATTTTAAAGGCGACAGAGGCTTTATACAAGAGCAAGCAGCAAGGTCTGCAATAGAGATGATACTATACTCAGAAACAGACTTTTTTAACTTTTTTTAGTTTTTTTTCATTTTTTTACAAAAAAGCTTGACATTCAAAAAATTCTGAGCTATAATTACGCCACTTAAACGCAGAGGCGCTTAAAGTAAACATGACCTGTTAGCTCAGTTGGTAGAGCAACTCCCTTTTAAGGAGTGGGCCCTAGGTTCGAATCCTAGACGGGTCACCACTATTAGACGACACAGATGGACTAGATGACCCTTTCATCTAGTGGCCAAGGATGCTATGTTTTCCGCATAGTCACAGAGGTTCAAATCCTCTAAGGGTCGCCATTTAAATGTCTTATGGTCGCTTAGCTCAGTTGGTAGAGCGCTACCCTTACAAGGTAGATGTCACAAGTTCGAGTCTTGTAGCGACCACCATTTAGTTCTGGTTGCGGCGGTAGTTCAGTTGGTTAGAATACCTGCCTGTCACGCAGGGGGTCGCGAGTTCGAGCCTCGTCCGCCGCGCCACCACTTTTTCTAAATGATTATAATTTTTAATCCTCCTCCTTTAGTATATAGAAAAAGAAAATTATAGGGGTATTACCTACCCCACCCCATTTGTATATTAATGACCTGTTAGCTCAGTTGGTAGAGCAACTCCCTTTTAAGGAGTGGGCCCTAGGTTCGAATCCTAGACGGGTCACCACTTTGGTCGCTTAGCTCAGTTGGTAGAGCGCTACCCTTACAAGGTAGATGTCACAAGTTCGAGTCTTGTAGCGACCACCAGAATCTAATAACAATCAATAAAATTATGCTATAATAACCCACAAAAATTTTGGAGTCTTTAATGAAATTAATTATTACTATATTAATATTTATAACCTCTGTAATCTACGCTAAAGCATCAATTGCAGTTAGTATTCCACCACAAAAATATATTATAGATACAATAGCTAAAGATTTAGTT
>CAZFCZ010000088.1:0-21283 GCA_964517485.1 uncultured Nitratifractor sp.
AAAAGACTCAGTATGAGTCAATAATGGTTGCAGCAGCAAGTAACTACGATTTTAAGAAGTTAAATCAAGATATTAAAGAGCTTATCTTAAGCAAAGAGAAAATTGCTAAACTAAAAGATATTGTTCCAGAGTTTAACCATAACTGCAATTAAAGGATAATTATGAAAAGCTTAAGCAGTAAACAGCTTTATTTAATGATACTATTTGCATATATATTTAGTATATTAATTAGATATTTGTATATCTATCAGCAAGGTGCAAACCCGGAGTTTTTATATAATGGAAGCTACATTGTAAATACAAATGATGGATACTACTTTGCTAGTGGTGTGCAAAAAACTATTGATGGCCTGCATCAGTATAACCCTTTAACGCCTGAGCTTTTTAGTAGAGGCTTAACTTTTATTACAACTCTATTAGCAAAAGTGCTACCGATATCTTTAGATACTATTATATTTTATATGCCAGCATTTGTTGCATCTTTAATTGTTGCTCCAATTATTTTAATTGCAAACTTATATAAAGAGCCACTATGGGGGCTACTTAGCGCACTTATTGCATCTATTGCGTGGAGCTACTATAATAGAACAATGGCTGGTTACTACGATACCGATATGTTCTCGGTAATGATACTTGTTTGGATTAGCTATTTTTTACTAAAAAGCATAAAGACCACTAGCTTAAATGTTGCATTTATTGCATCTATTACAATAGCTATATATCCATTCTTTTACGATTCTGGGCGAATGGTTACATATGCTGTAATTCTATTTTACTCTCTATATATTTTATGGGAGAACAAGCTAAATGAAGCCTCTTTAAAGAGTATAACCTTAGTAATGCTTTCAGCAACGCCAGTTATCTATATTGCTACACCATGGAAGTTTGTAGTATCTATTACGATACTAAGTGTTATATATTTAATTTTAAAGTATAAAGAGTTTAAAAAGAGTATTTTAATCTACTTAGCAGCTGCGGCATTTTTAATTCTATTTTTTCAAGGTGATATATTTGGAACAATTTTATCTAAAGTTAACGAGTATATCGAAACAGGAACTCAAGGCTCTAGCGGTTTAAAGTTTTTTGGAGTGTTTCAGACTATTGCAGAGGCAAATGGAATACCATTTTTTGCAAACTCTCACTTAAATAGTGTTGCTAATAGAACTATTGGCTCAAGCATTGCATTTATATTTGCAGTTGCTGGTTATCTCTATTTGGTATATAAAAGAAAAGAGTTTGTAATTTTGCTGCCACTTATTGGTATAGGTATATTCTCACATTGGGGTGGGCTTAGATTTACAATATATGGCTCGTTTGTATTAATACTTAGCTTTACTTTTTTAATTTATCAGCTAAGCAAAATTTTTATAAGCGAAAAAAAAGCTCAATTAGCTACTTTTTCTGTTATATCTTTAGCGGTTTTATACTCTAATATTAGCCATGCATGGGAGTATAACAAAATTATAACACCAGTATTTAAAAAGAGCGAAATAGAGCAGTTGGTAAATTTAAAAAAGAGATCTACTCCTAAAGATTATACACTATCTTGGTGGGATTATGGCTACCCAATTTGGTACTATAGTAATACAAATACGCTAATAGATGGTGGTAAACACAGAAACGACAACTATGTAATTGCATCTATATTACTATCTAACTCATCTACTTTTGCAGCTAATTTAGCAAGATTAAGTGTAGAAAACTACGCTAAAGCAGCTAAATCTTATAAAGTGTGGGTTAAAAATGGCTCTAATGTAGAGAAAATTCCTAATGAGTATAAGTTTTTAACAAAAGATAATAAGCCTTACCATATAGGTTACGCATTTAATCCAATAATAAGCACTCTGCTTAAAAATGGGCAAAAAGATCAAAAAGATCCAACAGAATTTTTAGCTAAACTAGATACTATTAATTTTAAATTACCTAAAAAAAGTAGAGATATCTACTTATATATGCCATCTAAAAGTATTAGAATTTTCCCAGTAATTACGCAATTTGCTAATTTAGACTTAACAACAGGTAAAAAAATAAGAGATATTATGTTCTACTCTGGGTATATTAGATCTATTACTAAAGGTGTAATTAGCCTTAGTAATGGTGTTAAAATTAATAGTAACGATGGTAGCACAAACCTAAGAGGAAAGTTAAATAAACTAATAATTGCCGAGTATAAAAAAGATGGCACTACTGCTCTTACCTCTAGCCAATACGACAGTAATGGTAATATTAACTTTATATACTTAAAGTCTTTAGGCATGGGTGTGGCACTAGATAACCAGACACTTAACTCAAACTATGTTAAGATGTTTTTGTTAGGAATTTACGACAAAAATATATTCGAGCTAGTAGAAAACTCTATATATGGTAAAATTTATAAGTTTAAGAGGTAAATATATTTAGGTTAAAACTTATATTTTTTTAGAGTTTTAATCTTTACCTCTTCGTCGTCTTGCAATAGCAGTATTAGCTCTCCTAAAGTTTCTTGGCTCTTAATAGATGTAAACATCTGATCGTGCATAAGAACAATAATCTGATTCTCTCTAAAAGTTTTACCGCTCTTTAGAAGCTCTTTAATTTTATTATAATGCTCTTGCGCACTCTCTTCTAATATTTTACCTTTGCCATCGTGATGAAGCTCGTAATCCCAGCCAAAGAATTTAAAATTATAATCTTTAGTTAGTAACTTTGCAGCCTTTAGTGCATTTGGCTCGCCTTTTACAACTTTGCCTACAGAGTAGACATTTCTGCCAGGAAGCCTAGCATATTTGCTCTTTAGTCCTAAATATTTTTGGTTTTTTGTAAAATCTTTCTCTACACCTTCTGGATTACTATAATATTTTTTATAGTGAAAATTTGCGTGTGTAAAGCTGTGGTTACCTAAAAGTGCATATGGGTTACTTTTGTATCTTAGTAGATTTGGTTTTAATCTTGTATCGGTGCTAATTGGCTTACCAACTAAAAAAATAGTAAAAGGCACTTCGTAGTCTCTTATTATTTGGTCTAAATATTTGCTACCAACTAATGGACCATCGTCGCTAGTTAAAAATACACTATATTTGTAGTGCTTTTTCTCTTTATGTACTCTATGTGGGTACTCTTTTTTACTATAAATTTTATAAGTTAGCAAAGCGCAATCTATTACTAAAAATAGTAATGCAGCACCAATTAAAAGATTTTTTTTCATGCTACTTTAAGCGCTGAAATACAGTGCCCTCTAAAGAGATATTTGCCATTAATCCTAAGTTGTTAAATACAATAGCAACAGTATCTTTTTTAATATCTATAGAGCTTAGGTCGGTTCCTTTGCTCCAGTTCATTACTGCAATATTGCCATCTACGCCAACTTTCCACTCCTCTTTATTTAAGAATCTATCTTTTGCCTCTTTTGTTAAAAATAGAATTAATACAGAGTTTCTTTTTGCTCCAGCTTGCAGTCCAATAGATGTACTAAATACTTTGTAGTAGCTAATAATTGAGCCTTTTTGTATAAATGCCCCTTCGCCATATTCGCCACCAACAACTAAGCCAGCTTTGTAAACTTCTGGAAAAACTAAGTAGCCTTCGCTCTTTTGTATTAGCTCGTCGCCACCTTTAAACTCTACATAAAATCTCTGCAGAGTCTCTAAAATAGACTTTGGATTAATATCTTTTGCATTTATATGAACAGATGTTAATATAGCAAATATTAGTGTAAATATTACTTTTTTCATAAGAACTCCTTTTGTCATATTATACTAAAAAATATTAAAACTTAGAACTCTTTTTAAAAAGTTTTTAAATATTTAGCGTTTTCTATAACTTAGCGCCTCTAGCAGATCGCTTTTTGTAATATCTATATTTTGGTTAAGATCTGCAATTGTTCTAGATACTTTTTTTATATTAGCAACCGCTCTAAATGATAGTCCAAAACGCTCTATTGCCTGATTTAAAATAGTTTGTGCATCGCTATTTAGCTTGCAGTATTTATCTATTTCGCTCTCTAGCAACTCGCCATTAAATCTTACTTGTGCTCTCTTTTTTTGTGCTATAAATGCAGCAATAACTTTAGAGTGTAACTCTTTAGATGTAGTAGTAGAGTTTTTGCTAAAATCGACCTCTTGCATTATAACATTAATATCTATTCTATCTAAGAATGGGTCTGAAAGTCTATTTTTGTACCTTTTTATCTCAACATCGCTACATCTGCACTCTTTACTTTTAGATAGTAAATTCCCGCATGGGCATGGATTCATTGCGCCAATAAAGAGAAAATTTGCGCTATAGCTAATTTTGCTATTTACCCTTGCAATATTTACAACTCTATCTTGTAGTGGCTCTCTAAGTGCCTCTAATGCTTTGTTGTTAAAGTGTGGCAGTTCGTCAAAAAATAAAACTCCTCTATTTGCTAGCGCTACTTCGCCAATTTTTGCACTATGTGAGCCACCACCAAAAATAGCTGCACTTGTTGCGGTGTGGTGTGGGCTTCTAAATGGGCGCATTGGCCTAAAGTCTGGCTCTTTGGCATCTAAATATTGCGCTCTTGCTATACTTAAAATCTCCTCTTTGCTAAGAGGTGGTAAGATGTAGCGCAATCTTTTAGCTATCATACTTTTACCGCTACCTGGGTTACCATTTAAGAGCATATTGTGCATACCAGCTGCGCTAATTAAAGCTGCTCTTATTGCAACCTCTTGCCCTAAAATATCACTAAAATCCTCTTGATAATCTTTGCTATAGTAGTAAGTTTTATCATCTACAGTTACAAAATCTTTGCTGTAGCTATTTGTTGTAATATTAACTTTTGGCAGGCTCTCTTGTTTTAAAAGTTCTACTGCTTCATTTAGGCTATCTACAGCATAAAGTTCGATATCATCTATATATTTTAGTGCATTTATAGACTCTTTTGGTACAATAGCACGCTTAATGAACCCTTGTTCTTTTAAAGATAGTATTAAAGGAAATATTAACGAAGAGCTCTTAACCCTGCCATCTAGCCCCAACTCGCCAAATATAAATATATCTTTGTGTGCAATTTCGCTATCGCCTAGTGCAACCATTAGTGCAATAGATAAATCAAAGTGCGTACCACTTTTTTTAATATCGCTTGGCGATAAATTTATAGTTATTCTAAGTGGTGGTAGCTCGTAATTTTGCGCTTGCAAGGCGTTTTTTGCCCTCTCTTTAGCCTCTTGAATATCGCTACTAGCTAGCCCAACAACATTAAAACTTGGCAACCCCTTTGTTAAAGAGCCCTCTACTTCTACAACTTTAGCGTCTAACCCATCTAGAGTTGCGCTTAAAATATGGTTTACTATTATTTCGTTATTCATAGTGTTATGGTATCATAAAATGTGTATATTACACTAATTTTATAACAAATTTGAAGTTTTATATATTTTTTGATATAATACATTTAAATAAAGGTGTAGGGGGTATAGATTTGTCGCAAGTAAGTATAGAAAAAATTTCTACACCATTTATAGACAGAAGAGTTGCCGAAGGTATGTTTAGAGAGCTTTTAGGCGAGCATACTACATATAGAGTATTAAATATTTATGGCAAAAGTGGTAGTGGTAAAACAACATTTGTTAATGAAGTTTCAGATAAATATTTAAAAGATAAAGAGAGTATTATCTCTATTAAAATAGATTTTGGAGACAGACTTCTGCACAAACCACAAAATGCTGTAATGCACATTGCAAGAGAGTTAGAAGAGAGATTTAATTTTAACTTTATGGCACTTTGGAAAGCATATGCAATACTTTGGCATAAGCGCTACGAGCACAGCCCAATTATGTACGCAGCCGATTTACCATATTTTAACGAAATTAAAAAGATGCTAAAGCCTAAAAAGAGTAGAAATATTTTAGATATCGCAAAAGGTATATTTGGCGATAAAATTACAAAAGAGCTAGAGAATATTAAAAAGCTAGATGCTAAAAAAATCGAAGACAAACTATACCAATTTTTTGCAGCCGATTTACGCCGTATTTTAAAAGAGAACAACTATAAAGATTGTATTATTGTTTTAGAAAATATAGATACTTTAGGCGAAAATAGCGCTGCTACACCATGTAGCAAAGATGAATGGGTGCGAGATTTAATTACACAAATTAGTAAAGATGCTATATTTTTAATTACATCTACAGAGCAACTAAATTGGAAAAACTGCAACCAAAGTTGGCTTAGCGTAATAAAAAGCTACGAGATGAAGGCATTTATTCAAAAAGACTCTTTAAGATACTTAAGACTAAGTGGTATTACAGATAAAGAGCTACAACAAGCAGTAGCACAAAGCGCTAAAGGCGAAGCTTTTTGGCTATCGTTAGCAACTGTTGCATATTCGCAAAAGGCACAAAAACAGCCAATTAATAAAGGCGATATTCTAGAGCAATTTATACAAACGCAAGATGCAAATATGGTTAAGCTACTAAATATTTTAGCGCACAGTAGATTTTTTACCGAAGATTTAATAGACTCTATTACTAAAAAGTTCTCTATAATAGTTAGCAAGCATACGCTAGAGAAACTTATACATATGCCATTTGTTAAAAAGCTAGATAGCGAGCGCTATTTAATAGACAGTATCCTTCAAGAGCAACTAAAAAGTGCCCAAACACAAGAGCAGAAGGTAAATTATCTATCGTTTATGTTTAGCTACTACGAAAATATACTACAATCAATAGATAGCCAAGTAGTAGAGGCAACACCGCAACTAGTTGACGAAGTAGTAGAAGAGGCGTGGTACCATCTAAACCTAATAAATAGCGAACCACTTGTACACTTTGAGTGGCTAGACTACTATATAGATAGATTCTTTATGTACGCAACATGGGAGCCATTTTTAGATAGATATAATAAAATTATTCCAAAGTTAAAAAAAGCAGAAGATAAGACATCTAAAGATAAGCTAATATCACTATACAACAATCTAGCAGGACTTTATGAGTCGCTAGGAGATACTAATATCTCTAGAAAATACTACAATCTAGTAATAAAACTAAATCGCCCTCAACTGCTAAGTGCGTAATGAAAATTAGGGTATATTTTGAAGATACAGATATAGGTGGAATTGTTTACCACTCTAAGTATATAAATTTTTGCGAGCGTGCTCGTAGCGAGATACTTTTTGCAAATGGGTTAACACCCTTTAGTAAAGAGAGTAATAGTGGCTATATTGTAAAGTCTATTAATTGCGACTTTTTGCAAATGGCAACGCTTGGCGATATTTTAGAGGTTAAGAGCAAAGTGCTATCTAAAAGCAGGGTTAGTTTTGTATTAGAGCAAAATATATATAAACAGAGTGAACTAATTTTTACTATGCAAATAACACTTGTATATTTAAAAAACTCTAAGCCTGCAAGATTAGAAGAGAAGTTTTTAGAGTTATTTGAGTAATGCGAATAGATGGAATAGATATACTAAGAGGTTTTGCGATACTCTTAATGATGTTTTTTCATCTATGTTACGACTTAAACCACTTTGGTATTATAAATATAGATATTACAAGAGCACCTTTTTGGGTTAACTTTAGGATTTTAATAGTAACAATATTTTTGCTAACTGTTGGCATAAGCTTAGCACTAACACATAAGGCTGGCATTAACTGGCAAAAGGTTAAAAAGCGTGCTATCACTTTGGCTTTTGCATCTGCTTTGGTAAGTGTGGCAACTTATATTATATTTCCGCACGCATGGGTATATTTTGGCATTTTGCACTCTATTTTTGTGCTATCTTTGCTTGCTTTGCCATTTTTAAATTTTCCTATTGTATCTTTGGTGGTTGCTATCTCTATTTTAATTGGCTACAACTACTTTAATATAAATATGCACCCACTATTTAATATAGCAAGAGCGCCCCTTAGCCTCCCAAGCCACACAGTCGATTTAGCACCAGTTATACCGTGGCTAAGTAGTGTATTAATTGGAGCTGCAATAGTAAGACTAAATTTGCACAAACCTATATTTACAAACTACATATTTAGCCAAAAAACACCACTGCACAATATACTTAAGTTTTTAGGTAGGCACTCTTTGGTTATCTATTTAGTTCATCAGCCAATATTTTTTGGTATAATTTGGTTAATAAAGGAGAGCATATGGTAATTTACATACACGGTTTTGGTGGCAGTGGCAAGGGCTTTAAGGCTGGGCAACTTAAAGAGTACTATACAAGCAAGGGTGTAAACTTTTTAGCACCATCTCTAAGCTATGTTCCGCAACTTGCAATATCGACTTTAGAAGATATAATAACAGCTTGCTCTAAAGAAGATATTAAACTTATTGGCTCTTCGCTTGGCGGATTTTATGCTATATATCTTGCTAATAAATTTAACCTAAAAGCTGTACTTATTAACCCATCTACAAAGCCAAATGCAACTTTGCAAAGAATTTTAAAAGAGGGTAAGGCCACAAACTTTTTTGACTTAAGTACCTATGAATTTAACTTAAATCATCTATATATGTTAAAAAACTATCAAGTTAGCAAACCAAACGAGAGCCTATATATGCTAATGTTACAAAAAGACGACGATGTAATAGACTACACAATTGCAAAAGAGCAATTTAGTAACGCAAAGCAAATCATAACCACAGGCGGTGGGCACGGATTTGAAGGATTGCAAAATTACTTTAAAGATATAGACAGCTTTTTAAATATTACTCATCTTGCGTAATTACCCACTCAGAAAATGCAATAGCATTAAAGGTTATGTTATTAATTGTAAAAGAGTAGCTATTAGATACCGTAACAATAGTTATATTTTGCAGTTTTAAATTCGAGTAAAAACCAAAGTTTTTTTGTATTTTTGCCCAAAAAGAGTCTTCGCTCTCAAAAGGCGATATTAATATTAGCTCACCTTTACTTGTGTAGTAACCTAGCGGATTTAATACAGCCTTAAAATCAATATTGTGCTTAATTAGTGCAAGTGCTACAATAGAGTCAAATATAGCATTAAAGTTTAGTGTTTTATTTAAATATTTAGCAAATGCAAAATCGTAAAGTATAACCTTTTTACCAAAGCCTTTCTCGAATGTCTCTATCTGATATAAAATACCCTCTTGCTCTAGCCTCTTAATAGCTTTATATAGCCAATCTTTACTTATTTTAAAGTATATTTTTGCCTGTTGATAAACCTGATGTGATGTAGCAATTTTAGTATGAAATAGCGCTAATATAAGCATTACCTTACCATCTTGTGTATCAAATTTTTCAAAAAAAAGCTCTTTGTATGCAAATGGGCTATGGCTTAGTGCAAGCTGCGGTAAAGAGCCATACTTTGTATAAAGGCTAAAATTTTGCTGTATTAAGTGTGCTTTTTGAAAATTAAAAAACTCTTCAAAATCTAGTGGATATAGTACAATAGAAGGCAGATCTAAATCTATTTTTTGGCGAGTTACAACTATTAGTTGCTCGATTTTTGGCATATACTCTAAAAAGCCCTCAAAGTAGTGGTCTAGAATTAGGGTTTTAATGCTCTCTTCTTCTATATATTTCTCTAGTTCTGATATATCTATATCTTCTAGTACAAATATTGGATCTTGCGCATCTATATATAGAAAGCTCTCTTTTTTTAGTGTTTTCATATAGTTAGCAATTAGTGCACTTTTTCCTGCACCTCTTGGCCCATAAAGTAAAAAACTACTATCTGGTAACTCCACTTTTCTTGAGTGATAATTTTCGAGTTTTGGTGGGTTGTTAAAAAATATATCTAGTGTGTACATAGCTCTCCTTTCCTTTTTATAAGGAAACTTATGAAATATTTTAGCAAGATTTAGATTAAAACTACTCTAAATATAAAAGTAATTTGGGTATAATTTCGGCTCCATGATGGGTGTCTGCATAGAGCTACATAAATAGTAGTTGTATGCAGATACCCTCGGTATCGGGTGTTGCGGCACTTAAAATACAAAATTTATGCTGTTTTAGCAGCGAGTTCTTTATAAGGAAAAATATTAAATGGAAAGAATTAGATTAAAGCTTAAAGCTTATGATCACAGAGTTTTAGACAGATCGGTACAAGCGATTGTTGATGCTGTAAAGAGAACTGGTTCAGAATTAAGAGGACCAATACCTTTACCAACTAAAATCAAACGCTATACAGTATTGCGTTCACCACACGTGAATAAAGACAGTAGAGAGCAGTTTGAGATTCGTGTACACGCAAGATTAATCGACATTGTTTCAGCTTCGACTGATACTGTTGATTCATTAATGAAATTAGACTTGGCTCCAGAGGTGGAAGTAGAAATCCGCCAAATGGATAAGTAGTAAGGAGTAGAATATGGAATTTATCGTAGAGAAGATTGGTATGAGCAGAACTGTTGGTGTACCAAGCACTCCTGTTACACTACTTAAAGTAGTTGAGGCTAAAGTGTGCGAAGTTAGAGAAGATGGCAAAGCTTTAGTTGCATACCACAGTGGTAAGAAGATTAACAAATCTATCGAAGGGCAACAAAAGAAGTTTGGCGTTAGCAATGAGTTTAACCGTTTTAAAACTATAGAAGTAGCTGAGGGTACTGAAGCTGGAGACTTAAGTGTAGCTCCACTTGCAGAGGCGAAATTAGTTAAAACATCATTTAACTCTAAAGGTAGAGGTTTTAGTGGTGGTATGAAAAGACACAATTTCCATGGTGGTCCAGGTTCACACGGACATAGATTTGGTAGAAGAATCGGTTCAATCGGTAACGCAGAGTGGCCAGGTCGTGTTATGCCAGGTAGAAAGATGCCAGGACAATATGGTAACACTAAAATTACAGTTAAAAATGAAATAATATCTTTTGACGAAGAAAATGGAATCTTAATCCTTAAAGGTGCTGTACCAGGGCACAAAGGCGCAAGAGGAATGGTAAGGATAGTTAAATGAGTAATACAGTAGTAAAAACATCAGATTTACCACAAAGTTTTTTAGAGGTACATCCTCATAACTTATATCTATATTGTAAAGCATATGCTGCAAACTTAAGAGCTAGCAATGCACACACAAAAAATAGATCAGCAGTAAGTGGTGGTGGTAAAAAACCATTTGCACAAAAAGGTGGCGGTAGAGCAAGACAAGGTTCTATTAGAGCTCCTCAATTTAGAGGTGGTGGTGTTGTATTTGGTCCTACAAATGCAAAAAACTATACTCAAAAAGTTAACAAAAAGCAAAAGAGATTAGCTCTTGTTCATGCAATTGCAGACAAAGTGGCTAACGAATCTGTATTTATTGTTGATTCAATTGAGGTTACATCTGGTAAGACTAAAGATGCAAAAGCTTTATTTAATAGCTTCGAGAAAAGAGATGTTCTTTTCGTAAAAGAGCTAATTGATGACAAGACATTTTTAGCATTTAGAAACCTAGACAAGTGCTACTTAATAGAGCCAAATGAGCTAAACGGATACTTAGCAGCAGCATACAGTGCTATTGTTATAGAGAAGTCTGTTTGGGAAAATCTAATAAAAGAGAGTTAAGATGGCAGATATTACAGATATTAAAGCAATCATTTACACAGAGAAGAGTCTTAACCTTCAAGAAGATGGTGTAATTGTTGTTCAGACAACAAAAAGAGTTACTAAAAACTCATTAAAAGAGATTTTTAGAGAGTATTTTGGTATTAAGCCACTTAAAGTTAACTCATTAAGAGTAAACGGAAAAGTGAAAAGATTTAAGGGTATCGAAGGTAAGCGTGCTGATAGTAAGAAGTTTTATGTAACACTACCAGAAGATGCTAAAATCGAAAGCCTAAGCGTATAAGGATAGAAGATGGCAATTAAAACATATAAACCATATACACCGTCGCGTAGATTTTTAACTACAATTGACAATAGCGACATTACATCTAAGCCACAAGTAAGAAGTCTTCTTAAAAAGCTTTCTGCTCATGCTGGTAGAAATAGCTATGGTAGAATTACATCTCGCCATAAGCAAGCTGGTGCTAAGAAGCTTTACAGAATTATCGATTTTAAAAGAAATAAATTCGGTATCGAAGGTAAAGTAGCAACAGTTGAGTACGATCCATACAGAAACTGTAGAATCTGTCTTATTAACTATGTAGATGGTGAAAAGAGATATGTACTACAACCTAAGGGTCTTAAAGTTGGTGATACAATTCTTTCTGCAGAAGCTGGACTAGATATTAAGCCTGGTAATGCAATGAAGCTTAAGAATATCCCAGTTGGTACATTAGTTCACAACATCGAAATGAACCCAGGTCAGGGTGGAAAACTAGCAAGAAGTGCTGGTGGTTATGCTCAAATCATGGGTAGAGATGGAAAGTATGTATCTTTAAGATTACCATCTGGTGAGATGAGATATATTCTTGGTGAGTGTATGGCTACAATTGGAACTATTGGTAACGAAGATTTCGCTAACATGGTTATTGGTAAAGCTGGTAGAAATAGACATAGAGGTATTAGACCACAAACTAGAGGTAGTGCAATGAACCCTATCGATCACCCTCACGGTGGTGGTGAAGGTAAAACTAACTCTGGTCGTCATCCAGTTTCTCCTTGGGGTATGCCAACTAAAGGTTTCAAAACTCGTAAGAAAAAAGCTAGTGATAAACTAATTATCTCTAGACGTAAGAAAAAGTAGAGGGGTAAGAGATGTCAAGATCATTAAAGAAAGGACCATTCATAGATGACCATCTAATGAAAAAGGTTCTAAAGGCAAAAGAAGAGGGCTCTCACAAGCCTATTAAAACCTGGTCAAGAAGATCAGTAATCTTCCCAGAGATGATTGGTTTAACAATCAATGTTCATAACGGAAGACAATTTGTTCCTGTATATGTTACAGAGGGACATGTTGGTTATAAACTAGGTGAATTTGCACCAACAAGAACATTTAGAGGCCATAAGGGCTCTGTTCAAAAGAAGGTAGGTTAATATGAGTAAAGCAATATTAAGATATTCAAGAGTATCACCTATTAAAGCTCGTTTAGTAGCTAGAGAAGTACAAGGTATGAACGCAGAGCTTGCAATTGCTGCTTTAGAGTTTATGCCAAATAAAGCTGCTAAAGTTATCTCTAAAGTTATCGCATCTGCAGTAGCTAATGGTGATTTTGAGCCAGAAGAGGTAGTAATTACATCTTGTAGAGTTGATAGAGCTTCTTACATGAAGCGTTGGAGACCAAGAGCTAGAGGTACGGCTACAAGAATTTTAAAGCCAACTTCTCATATTTTAGTAGAAGTAGCTCCTGCTAGTAATAATGATGGAAAGGATGCGTAACTATGGGTCAGAAAGTTAATCCAATAGGTCTTAGACTAGGAATCAATAGAAACTGGGAATCAAGATGGTTCCCATCAAAAGATAGAGCACCTTCATTTTTAGCTGAAGATTATAAAATTAGAAAACTATTAAAGAAAGAGCTTTTCTTTGCTGGTGTTAGTAATATTATTATCGAAAGAACTGCTAAAAAGATTAGAGTTACAATTGTAACAGCAAGACCTGGTGTTGTAATTGGTAAAAAAGGTGCAGATATTGAAAAACTAAAAACTAAGTTACAAAAACTTCTTAGTAAAACAGTTGCAATCAATATTAAAGAAGAGAAGCGTCCTTTAGCAAATGCTCAACTTGTAGCAGAGAATGTTGCTCAGCAAATCGAGCGCCGTGTTGCATTTAGAAGAGCTATGAAAAAAGCTATTCAAGGTGCTCTTAAGCAAGGTGCAAAAGGTATTAAAATCTCTTGTTCAGGTCGTCTTGGCGGTGCTGAAATGGCAAGAACTGAGTGGTATCTTGAGGGTAGAGTTCCTCTACATACACTAAGAGCTAAAATTGATTACGGTTTTGCAGAGTCTTTAACTACTTATGGAAACATTGGTATTAAAGTTTGGATCTTTAAAGGTGAGGTACTTCAAAAAGGTATTCAACCAGAGCAAAAAGAGTCTCGCGGTAACCGTGGTAGAAAAAGAAGAGGAGCGTAACTATGTTGATGCCAAAAAGAACCAAGTGGAGAAAGCAACAAAAAGGTAGAAACCGTGGTAAAGCTTTCCGTGGTAATAAAATAGAATTTGGTGAATTTGCAATCAAAGCTACTGAAGCTGGTAGAATTGATTCTCGTCAAATTGAGTCTGCGCGTATTGCAATGACAAGAAAAGTTAACAGAACAGGAAAAACTTGGATTAGAGTTTTCCCAGATAAGCCTTTAACAAAGAAGCCTCTAGAGACAAGAATGGGTAAAGGTAAAGGTGCAGTTGAGAAGTGGGTTATGAATATTAAGCCAGGTCGTATTATCTTTGAAATGGCAGGAGTTAACGAAGAGTTAGCTAGAGCGGCTTTAACACTTGCTTGTCACAAATTGCCATTTAAGACTAAAATAATTTCAAGGGAAGATAGCAATGAAATATACTGATCTTCAAGATAAGAGCTTAGCAGAATTGCAAGAGCTATTAAAAGAGAAAAGACTAGAAGTGTTTACGCTAAAAGTTAAACTAAAAACAATGCAACTAACTAATACAGCAGAGCTAAAAGCTGCTAAAAAAGATGTTGCTAGAATACAAACAGCAATTAGTGCTGCACAACCTAAGTAAAGGGTAAGCGATGCCAAAAAGAGTAATATCTGGAACAGTAATTAAGAAAGCTGGTGACAAAACAGCAACAGTTTTGGTTGAAAGAAAAATCTTACACCCAAGATACCATAAAACTGTAAAAAGATTTAAAAAATATTTAGTTCATGATGAGAAAAACGAAGCTAATGTAGGTGATTCAATTAATGCAATTGAGTGTCGTCCTATATCAAAAAATAAAGCTTTCCGTCTTATTGAGATTACACAAAGAGGAGAGGGCTAATGATTCAGAGTTTTACAAGATTAAATGTAGCTGATAATAGTGGTGCTAAAGAGATTATGTGTATTAAAGTTCTTGGTGGTTCTAAGAGAAGATACGCATCAGTTGGCGATATTATCGTAGCATCTGTTAAAAAAGCTACTCCAAATGGAAAAGTTAAAAAAGGTAAAGTTGTAAAAGCTGTTGTAGTTAGAACTAAAAAAGAGATTCAAAGAGAAAATGGTTCTCTAATTAGATTCGACGATAATGCTGCAGTAATTATTGATGATAAAAAAGAGCCAATTGGTACTCGTATTTTCGGACCTGTAAGTCGTGAAACAAGATATGCAGGATTTATGAAAATCGTATCACTTGCACCGGAGGTTTGGTAATGGCTAAGAAGTTTAATATTAAAAAGGGCGATACTGTTATGGTTATCGCTGGTGATGATAAAGGTAAAACTGGTGAGGTTTTAAAAGTTCTTACTAAGAAAGACGCTGTTATCGTTGCGGGTTGTAAAATTGCTAAGAAAACAGTTAAACCATCAGAAGAGAATAAAGAGGGTGGTTTTGCTGATAAAGAGATGCCAATCCATATCTCTAATGTTAAGAAAGTTGAAGGATAATTATGAGCAGATTAAAAGAGAAATATAATGACTCTATTGCTCCAGCACTTCGCGAAGAGCTTTCTATTAAGAATGTAATGCTAACTCCAAAGTTAGAGAAAATCGTTATTAGTGTTGGTGCTGGTGAAGAGGGTAAAGATAATAAACTTATCCAAAACATGGCAGATACAATCTCTTTAATTGCTGGTCAAAAAGCAGTAGTTATTGCAGCTAAGAAATCAGTTGCTGGTTTTAAAGCTAGAGAGGGTGCTCCAAGTGGTATTAAAGTTACACTTAGAGGTGATAATATGTATAACTTCTTAGACAAGTTAGTTTCTATTGCACTTCCAAGAGTTAAAGATTTCCGTGGTGTTCCAAGAAAAGGTTTCGATGGTAGAGGTAACTACAACTTTGGACTTGACGAGCAGTTAATGTTCCCAGAAGTAAGTTATGATTCTATTATGAAAACTCATGGTATGAATATTTCAATCATTACAAACACAGAAGACGACAAAGAGGCTTACACACTTCTTGAGAAGTTAGGTATGCCGTTTGCGAAAGGAAAGAAATAATGGCTAAGAAGTCTATGATTGCAAAGGCTAAAAGAAAGCCTAAGTTTGCTGTACAAGCATACACTAGATGTTCAATTTGTGGAAGACCTCACTCTATCTATAGAGATTTTGGAATTTGCAGAATTTGTTTAAGAAAAATGGCAAACGAGGGATTAATTCCTGGTATGCGTAAATCAAGCTGGTAATTAAGGAGTAAAAGATGATGACAGACATTATTGCAGACTCTCTTACTCGAATAAGAAATGCAGGCATGAGAAGACTTGAGACTACAACTCTTCTACACTCAAAAACTATTGAGGCTATTGTTTCTATTCTTGTAGAGAAAGGTTATTTAGAGAGTTTTAGCGTAGAAGATTTAGGAAACAATAAAAAAGCTATTAAAGTTACTATCAAGTATGATGAGAACGAAAGAACAGTTATTAACGAAATTAAAAGAATTTCTAAGCCTGGTCGTCGTATTCATAAGAAAAGAGATGACATTAAGAGTTTTAAAAATGGTTACGGTACATTAATCGTTTCAACAAGTAAGGGTGTTTTACCAAATGACGAAGCTTACAAGCTTGGTACAGGTGGTGAAATTATCTGTAGTATTTGGTAAGGAGGTAGAGTTATGTCAAGAGTTGGAAAAGAACCAGTAGCAATACCTTCAGGTATCGAAGTTACTGTTGATGGTACAGAGATTGTAGCTAAAAAAGGTAACCTAGAGAAGAGATTAGAGACTCATGGTCGTGTAATTATAAATATCGAAGATAAAGAAGTTAAGTTTGGTAGAGTTGATGAAACTAAGCAATCTTCTGCATTTTGGGGTACTTATAGAGCACTATTAAACAATATCTTTATTGGTTTAGATAAAGGATTTACTAAATCTTTAGAGATTAATGGTGTTGGTTACAGAGCTGCAGTTAGCGGTAAAGTTTTAGAGTTACAACTTGGTTTTTCTCATCCAGTTAATTTTGATATTCCAGAGGGTATCGAGATTAAAGTAGAGAAAAATATCATTACTATTAATGGTACAGATAAGCAACAAGTTGGTCAAGTAGCAGCTGTAATTAGAAGCTTCCGTCCGCCAGAGCCATATAAAGGTAAGGGTGTTAAATATACTGATGAAGTTATCATTAGAAAAGCTGGTAAAGCAGCTGGTAAGTAAGGGGCTAAGATATGTTAAAAAGTGTACTAAAAACTAAAAATAGACGCTATGCTCAGCGTAAAAGAAGAGTTCGTGCTAATATCTCTGGTTGCGAGAGCAGACCAAGAGTAACAGTGTTTAGATCTAATAAACACTTCTATGCTCAAGCAATTGATGATACTAAAGGTCATACACTTGCTTACTCTGATGGTATTAAGTTAGGTGTTAAACCAAACAAAGAGGGTGCAGCAGCAGTTGCTAAGGATTTAGGCGATAAGTTAAAAGCAGCTGGTGTAGAGGGTATTGTTTTCGATAGAAATGGTTACCTATATCATGGTGTAGTTGCAGCATTCGCAGAGGCTCTTAGAGAGTCTGGAATAAAATTTTAAGGAACTCTGATGGATAATATTAATAGAGAAGATTTCGAAGAAATCGTAGTAAATATCGGTCGTGTTACTAAAGTTGTTAAGGGTGGTAGAAGATTTAGATTTACTGCTCTTGTAGTTATTGGTGACAAAAAAGGAACGGTTGGTTACGGATATGGAAAAGCAAAAGAGGTTCCAGATGCTATTAAAAAAGCACTAGATGATGCTTTTAAAAACCTTGTAAAGGTTAACATTAAAGGTTCTACAATTGCACATGATATTGAGCATAAGTATAAAGCTAGTAGAATTATTTTAAGACCAGCTAGTGAAGGTACAGGTACAATTGCAGGGGGTGCTGCAAGACCAGTTATCGAGCTTGCAGGTATTAAAGATGTAATTGCAAAATCGATTGGTTCAAACAATCCAAACAACCTTGTTAGATGTACTATTGAAGCTCTAACAAGAATTAAAGGTTAAGGAGCAGTAATGGGTTTACATAATCTACAACCAGCTCCAGGTTCTACTCGTGATAGAAAAAGAGTAGGGCGTGGTCAAGGTTCAGGAACAGGAAAGACTGCAGGTCGTGGTCAAAAAGGTCAAAAGTCTCGCTCTGGTTACTCTAGAAAGAGAAACTTCGAGGGTGGTCAAATGCCTCTAGCAAAAAGATTACCAAAGATTGGTTTTACATCTCGTGTTGTTAAGCCATATGTAATTAATGTAGAGAAAATTAAGGCAGTTGCAGAGCTAGATGAAATTACACTTGAGTCAATCAAGAGTGTACATAAAATTGGTAAAAATGTAACTAGAGTTAAACTTATTGGTAGCAGCGCTAAAGATTTAGTTGCTAAAATTAAGGATGACGCAGTATTTACTAGCGGGAAATAGTTATGAATAATACACTAACGCAAAAGATACTCATTACTCTTGGTTTCCTTTTTGCTTATCGTGTACTAGCATATATCCCAGTTCCTGGGGTAGATCTAGATGTTATTAAGCAGTTTTTTGATCAAAACTCTAATAACGCCTTGGGTCTTGCTAACATGTTTAGTGGTAATGCTATTAGTAGATTAAGTATAATCTCACTAGGTATTATGCCATACATTACAGCTTCTATTGTTATGGAGCTTCTTGCTGCAACTTTCCCAGCGCTTGGTCAGATGAAAAAAGAGCGCGACGGTATGCAAAAGTATATGCAGATAATTCGTTACTTTACAATATTTATTACTGTTATTCAAGCTATTGGTGTTGCTGTTGGATTGCAACATATGGGTAGTAATGGTGCAGTGTTAATAGATATGACTAGCTTTATTACAATTGCAATATTCTCTATGTTAACTGGTACTATGCTACTTATGTGGTTTGGTGAGCAGATTACTCAAAGAGGTATTGGTAATGGTATTTCGTTAATTATCTTTGCTGGTATTGTATCTGGTATACCTACAGCAATTGGAAATACAATTTCACAAGTAAATGCAGGAAGTATGGATTTCTCTGTTGTTATTGGAATATTTGCTTTAATAGTTATAACTATTTTAACTATTATTTATGTAGAACTAGGGGAGCGTCGTGTGCCTATTAGTTATTCTAGAAAGACAATGATGCAAAGCCAAGATAAAAAAATAATGAACTATATCCCTATTCGTGTTAATATATCTGGAGTTATTCCTCCAATTTTTGCTAGTGCAATTTTAATGTTCCCACTAACGGTATTAAAATCTAGCACAAATCCTATTGCGATGTCTGTTGCAGATGCACTTACACCAGGTGGGTTACTATACAATGTATTAATGTTTGTATTTGTAATCTTTTTTGCTTTCTTCTATGCGTCAATTCAGTTTAACGCTAAAGATATTTCTGAAAATCTTAAGAAGCAAGGCGGATTTATACCAGGTGTTAGACCAGGAGAGCAGACAAAAGAGTTTTTAAATGATGTAGCGAGTAAGCTTACAGTATGGGGTTCACTATACTTAGCAATTATCTCTACAGTACCATTTATTATTATCAACTCACTTGGTGCATCGTTCTATTTTGGTGGTACGGCAGTATTAATTATTGTTCAAGTAGCACTAGATACTATGAGAAAAATTGAAGCTCAAAGAATGATGGGTCAATACCAGACACCAGGTAATATAGGTCTATAATGGCCATTCCTTTAAGAAAGCAAGCAGAGATAGATACTCTGCGCCGTGCTGGAGCAATTGTTGGCCAGACTTTAGAATATCTAAAAGATGTAACAAAGCCTGGCATGAGCTTAAAAGAGGTAGATGCCCTTGGAGAAGAGTTTATTCTTAAACTTGGGGCTAAACCATCTTTTAAAGGTTTATATGGCTTTCCTGCATCTGTTTGTACCTCTTTAAACGAAGTTATAATTCATGGCATTCCAACTGATTACAAATTACAAGAAGGCGATATTTTAGGTTTAGATATTGGCTCTATTGTAGATGGTTATTATGGTGATGCTGCAATTACTATGCCAATAGGTACAATCTCTAAAGAGGACGAAAATCTAATTGCTTGCTCTAAAGATGCTCTATTTAATGCAATAGACTCTATTAGAGTTGGTATGAGATTTAAAGAGTTAAGCTCTATTTTAGAGAACTCTATACTAGAGGCAGGTTATATTCCGCTAAGAGACTTTTGTGGTCATGGTATTGGCAAAAAGCCACACGATGAACCAAATATTCCTAACTACTTAGATGGCAAAGTAAATCAAGGTCCTAAAATTAAAAACGGTATGGTTTTTTGTATTGAGCCTATGGTTTGCCAAAAGAGTGGAGAGGTAGTTATTTTAGAGGATAAATGGAGCGTAACAAGCAGCGATGGTTTAAGAGGTAGCCACTACGAACATCAAGTAGCAGTGGTTAACGGTAAAGCAGTAATTTTAACAAATCCATAAAGGAGGAGACATAATGGCAAAAGATGATGTAATAGAGATTGATGGTAAAGTTGTAGAAGCACTACCAAATGCTACTTTTAGAGTAGAGTTAGATAATGGTCATAATGTATTATGCCATATTGCAGGCAAGATGAGAATGCACTACATCAAAATTCTACCAGGCGACAAAGTAAAAGTAGAACTAACTCCATATTCGCTTGATAAAGGTAGAATTACATTTAGATATAAATAGTAGTTGTTATATATATTTAGAGAAAGTAGAGTAAATCTACTGCATCTCTAAATTCATTAATAGCATATCTTCACCATCGGTTACTTTTAACTCGACACCACCACACTTAGCACATTCAAAAAATATTTGATTCTTTTTATACTCGTTAATATGCCCACACTCTAAACAATTGGCGACAATTGGCTGATTAATTATAACAAGCTCGGCATCTTCGCAAATGGTTTTTTCTTTAAATGTATTAAATGCTATCTCAAGCAGATGAGGCTCAACACCACTTAATACACCAATTTTAACAACTATTTTGCTTACCTTTGTAGCACCATTCTTCTCGGCATTTTCTTCTATAACATCTAGCAAACTTTGTACAATACTATATTCATGCATTTGAACACCTATTCATTTTTTAATAATTATACTCTAATTAATTAAATTTTAATCTTTTCGGTGTAGCGGTAGGGCAGATTTTATAAACAAACTCGGCTCTTAATTTATGAAAAATAGAATCTTCATCCCAAAACTCACTATGCATTACTTTAATCTCATCCTCTTTATGGCGCTCGATTAAATTGTAGTTTTCTTCTAAAAAATCCTCTTTATCCCATAAAAGATCATCAAACTCTTCGCTATTAATTTTTTGCACTAAAAGTTGATGCAACTGCTCTTTGTTTTTAATAATATCATCAATAAGCCCAATCTCTTTTGCCTTTAAAGCTGATATTGGTAAACACTCGTTTGTTAATTTTTTTGCCATCTCTTTGCCAACTCG